>JANYJH010000345.1 GCA_025361865.1 Phragmitibacter sp. | reverse complement strand
AGTCGATACTCTCCCCTGCCCTCACGGATTGCTTTGAGCAGTAGCCTTCAATGGCGGAGGCGGGTGAGCTGCCAGCCGAGGGAGCCTTCCTTCGCGTGCTCTATGGCGATGAGGTTTTGCTGGGCGGAAGTCGAGGGTTTTGAAACCGCTTGCCAGCTTTCCGTAAAAGCGCAGGTCAGCGCACCTATGGACGCGGCTTGAAGGAATCGGCGGCGGATACGCGCTGGTGGGTGGTGTTTGCAGGAGCCTTCCTGTTCAGACGTTCCGAGCACTGGCGCATTCCCCTTCCCTCCCTGTCACTCCCTTCACTTGCCAGCCCGGTCCTCCACAGATAAAGAGGACGCTTCATGCGTCTCCACCATTCCCTCCTCGCGCTTGCCGCCGGCTTTGCGTTGACCTTTGCTTATCCCCGCTGGGACGTGGAACTGCTGGTCTGGGTGTGGATACTGCCGCTGATGTTCGCGCTTTGGGCGGACGGAGGTCTAAGGTCTAAAGTCCAAGGTCGAATGCTTCAGCCGAAGAAGCAGTCGCGCTTCTCATTTCTTTCTTATCCCTTATCCCTTTTCACTTATCCCTTTTCACTTCTTCCCCATCCCTTCCGTGATGGTTTTAAACTCGGCTATCTCGCGGGCATGGCGTTCTTCGTGCCCAATCTGGCTTGGGTGCGGCATTCTTCACGCGTAATCAATGGGGCGCTCGGGGACGAATGGATGGGCTGGGGAGCCGAACTCATGGGCATGGGCGCGGTGCTGGCGATGGCGGGTTATCTCTCGATCTACTTCGGTCTTTGGGGAGGCTTTGCGGCGACTCTGGGCCGACCTCGGATCAGCGCTGATGGCAAGGCGACATCGGGCGATTCAGGAAAGCTCTTCAGCGTGTTTTTGGAGTCGCTGCGATCGGCTTCTCTTAATGCGGCAGCGTGGGTGGCCTGTGAGTGGCTGCGCGGCATCGTGATGACGGGCTTTGGATGGAACGGCCTAGGCGTGGCGCTGCATGAGAACGTGGCTTTGATTCAAGCGGCGGACACGGTGGGAGTTACGGGCCTATCCTTCCTTCCGATCTTCACGGCGGGGATCGGCTACAACACCGTTCTGCGCTTCCGCCAAGAGGTCCGCACGTCCCGCGTGAGACCGCATCTGGACTTCTTCTGCGGCATCGTCTTGATCTTCGCGTGCTACGGTTATGGGGCTTGGCGGCTCACTCAAACCCCTGGAGAAACGGTTTCTCTTCGCGCACTTCTGGTGCAGGAAAACATCCCGCAAGCCGTGAAATGGAGTGGCGAGAAAACAGCGGATATTTATCATGGGCTGGCGAATCTGACGCGGCCCTTTGTCAATCCAGCGCTCATCAATAAGGCTGATCTGGTCATCTGGCCGGAGAGTGCGCTGCCCCTGCCACTGGATGATGAGCGGCATCGGAATTTCTTGAACGAAGTGCTTTCGCTGGGTGATTACTCGCTGCTGACCGGCGCGGATATGATTCATGAAGGCGAGCCGAACTACACAGGTGTGGCCCTGCTGCGAGGGGCCTTCGAGAACCAGAAGCTTTATCGTAAAGTGTGCCTCGTGCCCTTTGGTGAATACCTTCCGCTGCGCTTCGTGCCCGGCATGGAATGGCTGTTGGGCGGCGTGCTGCCGGGAGATTTTACACCGGGAACGAGCATGGAGCCATTGATGCTGGAGAAGCCAGAAGGCGTGCAACTCATCCCGCTGGTGTGCTTTGAGGATACCTTCGGGCGGCACGCGAGAAAGTTCGCCCGCGAAGCGCCGCAGCTCATGGTGAACTGCACGAACGACGGCTGGTTCGTGCAGAGCGAGGAGAATGAGCAACATCTGGCCAATGCGATCTTCCGCTGCGTGGAGCTGCATCGCCCCATGGCCCGAGCCTGCAACACCGGCGTGACGTGCTTCATTGATGAGTTTGGCCGGATCGGAAAAGGCGATGTCCTACGCGATGCGAAGACGGGAAGCGTGTTCATCCGAGGCTCGCTGCCAAAGGAGGTGAAGCTGGTGAAGAAGCCGCTGATGACCTTCTATGCGCAGTATGGAGATGTGTTTTCCATCTCGATGTTGGCAGTGGTTTTGCTGGTGGTTTCTTTGCGGCAATGTCGAGGTGAATAGCTTATAAAAACTCAAAAATATTAAGTAAATCAAGAACGCCATCCAAGACACCAAGCGATGAAAAACGAAGACCGTTACTTGAAATTTGTGCGCTGGAGCGACGAGGATAAACTTTACGTCGGTTACTGCCCCGACTTGTTCCCTTGGGGTGGGGTTTGCCATGCTGCTACCGAAGAAGAAGCCTTTGGACTGCTTTGCGGCTTGGTTCGTGAAGAGGTCTCCGAATTGAGTCGGGCAAAGAAGCGAATGCCCAAGCCCATGACTCGCCCGATGAGAGAAGCGGTGCCAGCCTAAAGCACCGGAATAAACATCCGCGCCACGCCATCCCGCAGTCTCACGGCCAATGACGCCGCATCGAGCTGCTCCTGAGTGACTTCTTTGCTGTTGGCCAGTTTGGCGGCGAAGTCTGCGTCCAGTCGTTCCGCGAGCTTCTCGTCAAAGCACGCGAGATTGAACTCAAAATTCAGCCGCAGACTGCGCGGGTCCCAGTTCGTGGAACCGATGAGCGACCACAGTCCATCCACAGTCATGAATTTGCTGTGGTCGAATGGGCCTTCAGCTTCATAGATCTTCACGCCCTTCTCCAGTAGTAACGGATACAGCGTGCGCGCCGCCCAGCGAACAGGCGGGATGTTGTTGAGCTTCGGCGTCACCAACGTCACTTCCACACCGCGCAGCCGGGCCAGATTCAGCGCCCAGATAATCTGCGGATCAGGCAAGAAATACGGGGTCATCACGCGCACTTGTTTTCGGGCCGCATTGATGGCTGCGAAGATGGCTTTAGGCATGACTTCAAGGTCTTCATCAGGTCCATCAGGAATCCCAATCGCCGCGACTTCACCTGCGGGCTTCAGCTCGGGATACCACAGATCGCCTTGTAAAATCTCATCCGCACAGAAGGCCCAGTCCTCCGCGAAGGCGCGCTGGAGCTGGCGAACCACGGGGCCTTGCACGCGGAAGTGCATGTCTTTGACCGGGTTCTTCGGATGCTCGCTGAGCATGTTTCCCTGACGAATATTCATGCCGCCTGTGAAGCCGATGGTGCCGTCCACGACCATGATTTTACGGTGGTTCCGCAGGTTCATGGTGAGGAGTCGCAGGATGAACCGATGCGGCATGAAGCGCTCCGCTTTGATGCCTCGCGCCAAAAGAATCTTCGTGATCGGCGGGAAGGCATAGCGGGTTCCGGCGTCATCCACCATCACGCGAATATCCACGCCGCGCTCCTTTGCCGCCACCAGCTCTTCCACAAATTTTGCGCCGATGCCTTTCGCCTCAAAAATATAGCTGCATAGAGTGACGGATTTGGTCGCCGCTCGGATGGCTTCCAACATCGCAGGCATGGCCTCATCACCACTGTGCAGGACTTCGATTTGATTCCCCAAGGTGAACTCCAGTCGGGAAAGATTACTGAGTGACGTGGCCAGACTGCGGAGGGTTTCCAGCTCAGGCATGGCCGCAAACGGGTCTGTGGGAACAGCGTCCACGACCGCCGCCTTATTCTCCGTCGCGGTGGCCAAGTATTGTTTGCCCGCGCGGCGCAGTCGATTGATCCCGAAGAGCGCATAGAAACAGGCTCCAGCGAGCGGCACGAAGAAGATGATCACCGACCAGAAAGCCGCGGCTCTGGAGTCCTTTTGTTTGATGATCACATGACCGAACGCCAGCAGCACGGCCACGATGTCCAGCGCGATGAGCAGCCAGTTCCAGAGGTGATGCGCGTAATGAATCATGCGAGGCCCACAAGAATGCTCAAACACCAAGATTCAATCTCCAAATTCCGTGGTTGAAGCGTGAATATTGAGATTTGTAATTTCCCCCACCCGCTTTATCGCTTCACTCCCCCTTTCCCCAATGAACCGAATCGACCAACGCTTCACCGACCTGCGCGCCGCTGGCAAAAAAGGCTTCGTCGCCTACATCGCTGCGGGTGATCCCTCGCTTGAAATCACGCGCGAGATCGTGCTGGCCCTCGAAGAAGCAGGCGCAGACATCATCGAACTCGGCCTGCCGTTCTCTGACCCGCTCGCGGACGGAATTGTCAATCAGATGGCGGCTGACCGAGCGCTCAAAGCAGGCGCGACCACCGCGAAGATCATCGAACTGATCAAAGACATCCGCACGGTTTCGCAGGTGCCGCTCGTGCTCTTCACCTACCTCAATCCCATCTACACTTATGGCTTCGAACGTTTCCATGCGGATGCCGCAGCCGCTGGAGCTGACGGTGTGCTGGTGCTGGATCTGCCACCTGATGAGGCTGTTTTGAACAAGGAACTCATGGAGGGTGCGGGGTTGCGTAACATCCGTCTGATCGCTCCGACGACTCCGAAAGAGCGCATTGCCTTGATCGGTCAAGAAGCTCAGGGCTTCATCTATTACGTCTCCCGTGAAGGCGTGACGGGCGCGCAAACGAGCCTCGCGACAGGCATCGGTGAGCAGGTCGCTTTGATCCAGTCGGCATCGCAAACGCCTGTGGCTGTCGGCTTTGGTATTTCCAACCCTGACCAAGCCCGCACCGTGGCCAGCATGGCAGATGCGGTGGTGGTCGGCAGCGCCATCGTGAAGCTGATCGAGCAGCACGGCACCAGCCCAGACCTGCTAGTGAAGCTGCGCGACTTCGTGAAACCTCTTGTCGATGCTGTGAAGTCGGTTTAGACGGAATTAACTCAATTTTACAGAATTGGAATGACCGTGCTAAAACCTCAACGCTAACTTGCGTGATCATCAGTATCTTGAAAAATTCTGTATAATTTCGTTAATTCTGTCCTCTCTTTTTTCAATGTCCTCAATCCTCAGTTTTTCGAAGATGAACGGTGCTGGCAATGACTTCGTCATGCTGGATAATCGCGACCTGTCCCTGCACCTCAGCAAGGCCGCCATCGAAGCGCTTTGTGATCGCCATCGCGGCATCGGCTCGGATGGCTTACTGGCCGTTGAGCCAGCGACTGAAGGCGGCGACTACAAGATGCGCTACTACAACGCGGATGGGGGCGAGGCCGAGATGTGCGGCAATGGCGCGCGCTGCTTCGCACGGTTCGTGAACAAGCTGCACGACAACTCACTGACGACCCTAAAGTTCGAGACGCTCGCGGGATTCATTTCTGCTGAATTCATCGGCGATCAAGTCCGCATCAACATGAGCCAGCCCCACGGACTCAAGCTTCAGCAAAGCCTGACCGTGGATGGCACCGTCTTGACGGCTCACAGCGTGAATACGGGCGTGCCTCATGCCGTGGTCTTCACGGATGATCTGGCCAACGTCGAGGTCCGTCGTCTCGGCGCAGGTCTTCGCTACCACGAAGCCTTCGCGCCGAAAGGCACCAATGCGAACTTCGTCAAAGTCACCGGACCGAGCAGCATCAGCATCCGCACCTACGAGCGCGGCGTGGAAGATGAAACCCTCGCGTGCGGCACCGGCATGGTGGCCTGCGCCTTGATTTACCATGAGCTCACGAATGCTCCCTCACCCATCTCCGTTCTCGTCAAAGGTGGCGACACCTTGCAGATAGGCTTTGAAAAACGCGGCGATGAAAACCACAACGTCACTCTTCACGGCCCCGCAGACTTCGTTTTCACAGGCGAAGTCGGCCT
>JANYJH010000311.1 GCA_025361865.1 Phragmitibacter sp. | reverse complement strand
CAGGGGAAGCCTATTCCGGCGGATTTGATTTATCCCATGCCCGCACCGGAGACCATCGGTCTGACCCTTGATCCGCAGCATCGCGCAACCGTGAAGACCGTGTCCGCCGGATCTCTGGCGGCTGTTGCCGGACTTCAGTCGGGTGACGAACTGATCGCGGCCAACGGCACGCCGCTCATCTCCATCGCGGATCTGGCCTGGGCGCTGCATCGCTCACCGGACGAGGGTGAACTGCGAATCCTGGCGCATCGCAATGGATCCGATCAGGAGCTCTCTGTCCGCCTCCCCGCTGGTTGGCGTTTGAAGTCTGACATCTCCACTCGGGTCGGCACTTGGCCCATGCGCGCGATGGCGACAGGTGGCCTCAAGCTTGAAAAACTCCCTGAAGAAAAACGCGCAGACCTGGGGATCGCCGCTGGAAGTCTGGCTTTGGAGATTGTGGGACTCGGAGCTTATGGACCCCATGGTGCCGCCAAGACTGCAGGCTTTCAAAAAGGAGATGTGCTCATCGAGGTCGCAGATGTCACCACCGATTTGAATGAGAGCGAATTCATCGGCCACCTGCTCACTCATTATCCGCAGAAGGGCGAAGTGAAGGCCGTCGTCCTGCGTGGTAAAGAACGCGTGGAGCTCAAACTTCCCATGCAATAACCCACTTCCTGCCAATCATGAAACCGCATCTTCTCACTACCTTCGCTTCCTTTGTTCTGACTCTCACTCCGCTGCTCGCGCAAGAGCCAGAGCATATCCGCGACCTTATCTACTCGAAGCATGATGGCGTCGCGCTGACGATGGATGTCTTCAAGCCAGCCAATCCCAATGGCGCGGGCATCATCAAGATTGTGAGTGGCGGCTGGAAATCGAATCACAATGGCATCAACGACGGCGGCTGGCCTAAAACGGGCTACACTACGTTCGTCGTCGTGCATGGTTCGCAGCCACGCTTTCAAGTGGAGGAGATCGTTGCCGACTTGAACCGTGCCGTGCGTTTCGTCCATGCGAACGCTGCTCAATACGGCGTCGATCCACTGAAGCTCGGCGTCACCGGAAGCAGCGCTGGCGGTCATCTCAGCCTCATGTTGGCGACTCGTGGAGGCCCTGGCGATGCCGCCGCGAAAGACCCGATTGATCGCGAGAGCAGCGCGGTGCAAGCCGTAGCGTGCTTCTACCCGCCGACGGATTATTTGAACTGGTTCGCGGAAGGTGACAACGCCGTGGGCATCGGACGTCTCGCCGCGTATGCCGGAGCCTTTGGGCCGAAGGCCACGACCGAGGAAGGCCGCGAGAAGCTGGGCCGCGACCTGTCACCTATCTACTGGGTTCATAAGGGACAACCGCCTATCTTCATCGTGCATGGCGATGCCGATCCTCAAGTTTCCTTGACCCAATCCCAACGCTTTCACAAACGCTGCGAAGAAATCGGCACGCCTTGCGAGGTCTTCATTCGTGAAGGCGCAGGCCACGGCGGCTGGCAGGAGATGGGCGAAGACACCGTCCGCATGACCGAGTGGTTCGATCTGCAACTGCTCGGCAAACAGCCCGCGAAGCCCTTCAACCTCGGCATCACTTCCGGTCCCAGCACGCCCATCAATAAGCCGGGCACAAGGTAATCTTGAGAGCCTTGCAGCTTGTTCAAGGCGGCTGCTGCTATTTGTCGTGTTGCCGCCCTTCGGCAGCGTCTGTGCCTGACTACCGTGAAGTCATTGAGGGAGTGGATTGGAAATGGAAATTCAAAATATCCTGTCCAAAACGAGCTGCTGTTCCGGCGCAGGTTCGCGGATCAAGAAGCTCGGCTTGGCAGATGATTCCTCAGCAGGCTTTGTTGTAGGGAGCGATGGCTATCTGAGGTGGGCTGACTTGGGGGGCGCTCTGAGCAAGACTTATCACTTTACATCGCCTGCTTGGGTGCTTGCGGGTGCAGACGGTTCGGTGACTTGCGTCGCTTGGACTTGCGCCGATTGAGGGCGGTCTATCGAAGCATTTTGTGTAGGGCCGCTGTTGACCCTGCGTCCAGCCGGATCTCTGCTCGCAATAGAATTCACCGTTGAGAAGACCACTCCGATTGTGAGCAATAGAGGCAACGCGGCTACGACCAACATCGGAAGGCGCAGGGAGGCGTAAGGGCTTGTTGCGTCCAGAAGCACCTTACCGGGGTGTTGCAGAACAGTGATAACCGATGCCCCCATTACGTGCTCCAGTGAATTCTGGTCCGCCATGTCTCGAACTCTGCCTTTTAACCGATCGACATCATGCCCGTGATGCATTGGTTGTTTGAGATCGTGGGGCGGATCGGCAAGGAGCCGAAGCAAATAGGCTCTGCGGTGCCATAGGAAGTTGATCCACGGTGTAGCACTTGGCTCGCAGATGAACCATGCAAACCAAAGGCCGAACAACCAGAGCCACCAAGTGGCCGTAAACACGTCAGTCTCACCATGCCACAGATGAACAATCAAATATCCTAACGCAGGGCAGAGTGTGGAGGCCACAAACCACCGGCGTATCGCAAGTTTCTGCTGCTGCTCCCCGGCCCTGCGGCACTCGTTACGGATGCTCCGCTCGTCGAGCGGTATGTCGCCCGACAAGTTGCCTGTCACAAGATTCACGAAATGACGATAAGGGCTTTGATTTGCTGTGTAGCTGACTACCGCCAGTGGCAAATAAATCAGTGCGAACTCCTTCGTCAGGACAATTGCTCGCACGCTTTTTAGTCGCTCGGTGCAGCCCTTGCACTCTCCGTAAGCTTGAGCATCAACGCGGTCGCTGCATCCAAACTCTTTCCAAATTTGGCTTTGCGATTTGCTCGGCGTCGCAACCGCAAATTGGGGGGCCGATCTAGGGTGCCCTTGTTGTTCGCCCACTCGACCCATGCCGCTTATGCACGCGTCGAGCTGGTGCTGCGAAATCCACTGACCGCCGGAGTGTGCAGCATCGTTGAAAACACATGGGAACCGCTGTGCGGATGCCAGATGGTCTCCTGGGCTGTGTAAGGTTCATTCTCCACGTAGGTCGTCCCCCCGGAACCTTGTTTTGTGACCTTCCTATACTTGGTGACGGATCTCACTTCTGAATACTCGCCGTGCCAAGAACACTGGACGGAAACGTTGATGATCCAAGCTGGAAAAAAGACCCCTTCCCTCTCCATTTCCAAGCTTTCGGGATTGGTGAATCCCGAAGGGTCCCTTTTGATGGCCGCCAAAATGCAATCAGGAGCTTCGTTCAAGTCAAGCATCGAGTGAAAGTATGAGATGCTCAGCGAGTTGTTCTCCAAATCCCGCAACCGTTCCACTGTGCTCGTAGGTTGCCGAACAAGGTGGGAGCTTCCACAGAAGAGACACGTCGCAAGCTCATCACCTGACAAATAGTCAAGTCGTCCTCCGCATGCCTTGCAAGTCAGTGCGATGATGTTCTCGCTAGCATGATCAGTTTTGGCATTCAACGGAGAAAGGAGGAGACCAAGTGGGGTCCAGTCTTTCAACCCTTCACCCCAAACCATCGTCTCCTCTGTGAGTTCACCGCAAGCAAGATTGCTCCGAAGTTCGTCTTCGCAAAATGGTCCTTGCTGTTCGCCGTCCTGCCAAACAAACAGACTTAAAGGGACTACGAGGTGATCGTTGGGGTTAGCATTCTTCATAGAGGCAGAAGCGTGGCAATTAAGTTTTGTCACCTGTGGAACAAAGCACATGCGCTGTTGCTGTCAAATCATGCTTGGGAGATAGCGCCCAGTCTCAATCTTCATGGTCATCCTCTCGTCCCGGACGCTTCTTTAGATCGTGGAGCCGTCGAGCAAGCAGACGAACGCTGAATCTTACGGGTGCGTCTGATTCTACTGTAATGGGCTGAATCAAGAGGTCGCCGTTTGGCGTAAGTAGGAAGTTGCTTACGCCTTATCTGAATTACATGAACCGCCGCGCCTTCATCGCCACCACTCTCGCTGCCTCGTGCGTGCGTCACGTTGAAGCTGCTGACACCGCTACTGCGGCTAAACAAGCCCACACGGAACTCTGGCGGCGCTTCATTGATCAGCATGGCCTCACGATTGACTTCACGGACCTCGATGGCTCCGTGAGCATTCCCACACCGGAGGAATGCCGGCTCGGCCAACCCAATGCGCTGGGTTGGTGGAGCCCCATCGAGAACGGCGCGATGTTCAACGGGCTCTACATGGATGCGGTGGCGAATCGCTGGCAGCACACGAAGTCCGCTGATGATGCGGCCAAGGCCCGACGGCTCATGGAGGGGCTGCTCCTGCTGAACTCCATCAGCGAAGTCAAAGGCTTCATCGGACGCGGCCTCAGCAAGGATGGGAAATCCCATTACGCGATGGGATCGAACGACCAGACACTGCCTTGGTTCCTCGGCTTGTGGCGGTATTTGGATTCAGGCTTGGCCACGGAGGAAGAACGCAAGCGCATCGTGGCGCATCTTGTCGAGACCGCAGAGGAGATTGTGAGATTGCACTGGGTGATGCCTGCGGAACAGCCCTTCGGTAAACGAGGTGGCTTTACCGGCTTCTCATTCGATAGCGCACCGCGAATGCTGCTCGTTTGCAAAGCGCTTCATACCTTTACGGGAGATGCGAAGTGGGACAAGCTCTACCAAAGCGCGCTTGCGGAACGTGGCGGGAAGGAGAACCGCACGCGCCTTGAAGTCTGTGAGCACGGCATGGTCTTCGAGTATGCGAAGTATCACACCTGGACCTCCTGCACCTGTGTCTTTGCCGTGCGTGCGCTTTGGGAAATGGAGAAGGACGAGACGATCCGCGCCGCCTATGCACGGGGTCTTCAGGCCAGCGCTGATCTCGCCATGAAGAGCCTGCCGATGGCTGAGCAATTCGACAACGCCGATACGAGTCACTTCGAGATGGACTGGCGCCTCATGAATCAGCACTGGAAACCTCAGCAGACGGAGAAAGACGCGGAAGACCTCGCGCACTTGCAGTTGAATGAGTTCAGCAAAATCTGCCCGCGTCGGAATAAGGAAACCTCATTCGTGCGTGAGCCCACGGCTGCCGCATGGGTCGTCACGCTAGCTCCTGATGCCGCCATCTTGAAGCAGCGCGCCGCTGACGTGGAGCGCGTCATTGCTCACTATGATTACGCAAAGCTCTATTACTCGCAGTTCTTCTGGGTGGAGTGCGCCTGGTGGCGGCTGCTACCTTAACCCATCATCGCCATGAACGAATCCAACGTCTCCCGCCGCAGCTTCATCCGTCTCGGAGTCATTGGCGCGACGGCGGCGCGTGCTGCGCAAACTCTCGCTGCGGATGCCGCAACCGCGCCAGCGCCGCATCCCATCCTCACGCCTGCGAAGGACTTCACAGATGTCTCACGCGGCAAGCCGAAGCCCTTCACTTTGACCGGAGCCGCACAGATCGAGGCGCGGCTCACGGCTGAATCTTGGCGCTTGGAGATCACCGCTGATCCCTTCACGGAGAAGCCGCATACGCCAGCGGCAGCGACTTTAGAAAAACCACTGACGCTCGCTGCGGGCACCGCGCTGGATTGGCCCACGCTCATGGAACTGGGCCGGAAGCATGAGGTGCATTTTTTGAAAGCCATGCAGTGCCTGAACATCCAGACCCCGCTCGGTCAGGGGCTGTGGACCGGCGTTCCTCTACGCGAGGTGCTGAAGCTCTGCGGGAAGATGACGAACGTCCGCCGCATCTCCTACTCGGGCTTTCACAACAACGACCCGCAGCAGCTTTTTAAGTCCTCCGTAAGCTACACGCAGTGCCTGGAAACCGCGCCCGGTGATCTGCCCATCTTCCTCGCGTATCGGCTGAATGGCGAGCCACTCTCACCCCTGCGCGGCGGCCCCGTGCGCATGATTGTGCCCTGGTCACATGGCTACAAATCCATCAAGTGGCTCCAGCAGATCAGCGTCACCAATGACGCGCGGAATAACGATACCTATGCCGAGGGCAACAACGATCCCGACTCCTATCTAAAGACCGCCGCCTATGTGGATGAAGGCCCGGACAAGATCAACGCGGGCGATCCCGTCTTCCTCACTGGTCAGGTCATCAGCGGCCTCTCCGGCGTGAAGCGCGTGGAGTATTGGCTGCGTCGCGTTGATGCCGGATCAGCCAAGCTCGCGGATGACGCGCCCGAGTTATTGCACGGCCCGTGGATTCCCTGTCAGCTCGAAGCGCCACCGAACTGGACCCGCCTTCTGCCTGCGGGCTGGAAGCCGCAGAACCTGCTCGGCTTTGACTCAGTCACGGGCAAGCCACAGTCATGGCCGCTGCGCTACGGCATGTGCTCCTTCACCGCGATTCTCCGTGATTTGAAGCCCGGCCACTATGAAGTCCGCGCCCGCTCCGTGGACCAGAATGACTTCGCTCAACCCGAGCCCCGCCCTGCGCAGAAAGCAGGGAAGAATGCCATTCAGGTAAGGCGGTTTCAGGTGGTGTGAGTTACGCGGGACGCATCACCTACTTTGGAGAAACGCCCGATCTTAAAAAAGATCATCGCGACTTCACATCCGCATGGAAAATCTCCCGTGGTGCTCCGTTTCTTCATCCGCTGAACCATGAAACTCACGCTCCTGTTCCTCTCCCTGCTCTGTCTGCAAGCCTTCGCTCAAGACAAGGCCATGCTCGATCTCGCGCTCGAACCGCCCTTGATCAACACCGCGCCGGGCCCTGAATACGACGATGCCGTTCGTCCCGGAAACATGATCCTCGGCCTTGACCGCACGCCGAAAGGCCGTCTGTGGGCCGCATGGGTGGGCAATGGAGATTCGCCCAATGGCTTCTTCATGCTCGGCACCAGCGATGACGATGGCAAGACGTGGTCGAAGCCGCGCGTGGTCATTGATCCCACTGATCCGCCGAATGCACCGCAGCGTCGCGCGCTGGTCGGCAATCTGTGGACTGATCCTCTGGGCCGCCTGTGGTGCTTCTTCGATCAGAGCCTCGGCTACTTCGATGGCCGTTGTGGCGACTGGTTTATCCGCTGCGATGATCCTGATGCGGCGGAGCCTGTGTGGACGAAGCCCGTGCGCTTCGCCGATGGCTGCACTTTGAATAAACCAACCGTGCTGAGCAATGGCGACTGGCTCCTGCCGGTGTCGCTCTGGACGCGTGATCGCATTGGCCCGGCCATCTTGAAGGAAGCTCATCACGACCTCGATGCCATTCGCATGGCGAACGTCTTCGCATCCACGGATCAAGGCAAAACATGGGTCCGTCGCGGTGGCGTGGCCTTTCCCGGAACGGACTTCGATGAACACATGATCGTCGAGCGCAAGGACGGTTCACTTTGGATGCTCGCCCGCACGAAGCAGGGCATCAGCGAGAGCCTCTCTTCTGACAAGGGCGCGACTTGGAGCGAGCCGCAGCCTTCCGCCATCCAAAACCCCAGCGCGCGGTTCTTCATCCGTCGGCTCGCCAGCGGTAAGCTCCTGCTCGTGAAGAACGGCCCCATCACTGCCCGCTTGCCCCGCCGCTCGAACTTGAAGGCCTTCCTCTCTGATGACGATGGCCAGACTTGGGGCAAAGGGTTCCTCATTGATGACCGCGCTGAGGTCTCGTATCCCGATGGCTTCCAGGCACCGGATGGCAGCATCCACATCCTCTATGACTGGAACCGCCACAGCGATGCCGAGATCCTGCATGTGAAGTTCACTGAAGATGACATCCTCAAGCACGCGGAAATCGGCAAGCTGACGATGGACCCGGAGGAGATCAAGCGTCGGTCAAAGGTCGGCAAAGACCTCGTGAACAAAGCCCTCGCGCCACATCTGCCCAAGTCCATCACGCCTGATCCCAAGTGGACCGCGCAAGGCATCGAAGACGCGAAGCAGGACTTCAAGAGCATCCCCTATGACGGCGTGACTCCGAACAAGATGGTCTGCGACACCACGCTGCGGGAGCTGCCGGATGGCTCATGGATCTTGTTCATGCTCGCGGGTGGCGATACCGAACCCTCCCCGCTGAACTATACGGGCGTGACCCGCAGTTTGGACAAAGGCCAGACCTGGAGCCCACTCGAAACCTTCGATGTCGGCTTCCCTCGCGAGGGCAAGACCATCGGCCAGGGCCCCACCGAGCTCATGATCACGGGGCAGCGCAGCACCTTGTTCTTCAGCACGCATTCGAAGCATTGGGCGAACGATTGGCGCTCATGGTTCCTCACCAGCGACGACTCCTTCAAGACCTGGAGTAAGCCCCTCGAAGTCCCAGGCCGACTCAAGGAACGGACTTTCATTCGCAAACACATCGTCTGCAAAGACGGGCGCATCATGATCCCATTCCAGCACTACATCGGCCCTGATGACGAGCAGGACAAAGCCCCGCTGGACCGCGCCTTCACCAACCCACGCAACGGCGTGCTCATCAGCAGCGACAACGGCCAGACTTGGACCGAGCACGGCAACATCCGCCTCACCCCGAACAGCCGCTACTTCGGCTGGGCGGAGAACGATCTCTTCGAGCACCCCGATGGCTCCATCACAATGGTCATCCGTGCCGATGGCCTCGGCGGCATGTTGTATAAAGCCGAGTCCCGAGACGGCGGCCTCGCCTGGCCCGAGTTCGCCAGCACCACGCCCATCCCCAATCCCGGCAGCAAGACCACGCTCTACAACCTCGGCGGAGACACCGTGGCCATTCTGCACAATCCCAACAGCAAGGTCCGCAGCCCCATGTCCCTCTGGATCAGCTTCGATGGCATGAAGACTTGGCCCTACCAGCGCGTGCTCCAGCAGGAATCCGTCGATGGCCCCCAAGGCCGCATGAACTACCCCGACGGCTTCGTCAGCGCGGACAAGCAATGGCTGCACTTCGCGTTCGATGACAACCGCCATCGCGCCGTGCATTACAGCGCGAAGCTGCCGCCGCTGAAGTAGGTGACGCGCGAAGTAGGAGACGTTGGAAGCAGGGGAGGCTCTTCAGTCCAAGGAAGGATCTTCACGCGAAGCAAAGTAGCCATCACGCTCCGCGTGATGAGCTCAGGGTTTTGAAAATCACAGAAGACGTGCAAAGGACTTTGATCGTCTGGAATACTGACTCGCGCTCGGCTCATCACGCGGAGCGATGACGGCTACTTTGCTTCGCCGTTCGACGTCTTCGACCACAAGATATACTCATCCTCACGGAGACGAGCCTTCACCGGATTATCTTCAAAATATTGCAACAGTCTCCGATACTGCCCCTCATGCCGGACCAGATGATCAAAGGCATCCTGCTGCCAGAATCGACCCGTTGTCCCCAGACTGCGATTGATCTTCGTGGCCGTGAATCGCTTCCATAACTCACATTGCTTCAGCATCATCGGCTTGTCAGGAAAGCACGCGAGCAGATGCACATGATTCGGCATGATGACGAAGCCCAGCATTTCATAACGATCTCCATCGAAGTGCAACAGGCTGTCTTTCACCATCGCGGCCAACTCGGGTCGTTGGAGCACAGAAGCTCCGTGCCCCGCGTCCAACTCATCATGCCAGCGAGTCGTGAACCGATCATGATACTCCGCCCTCTTATTCACTGGCAACTCCTGCACTTCAGCCTTCCAGCCCTTGAACGTTGAATCAATTTCGTGCGCTAACAGCCAGCGATTGCGCTCAGCACGCCAGACCTCGAGAATCGATTTAGGTATCGAGTCGTGGGTGCGCCAAGTAATGAAGACCACTGCTCCATCTTGTCCCCAGTGCGGCAGCCGGCGCTGGGTGATGAGAATATCGTCATGCGGATTAAAGAAGCGCATAACCAAACACTAGAATCATTTCATGGACTGAGCGAGTAGAAAGCAGCTTGTAAAGTAGCCATCACCGCTCCGCGTGATGAGCATATTGTGTCGTCAACGAGCACAGTATTCAAAACTCTTTGCAAGTCACTACCTCTGCCAAACGCTATGGCTCATCACGCGGAGCGGTGATGGCTACTATGCTTCGCCGAGATGTGCCCTCTCGAATCAGTGAGGTTCTGCAAAGCCAATGGTTGAATTTAGACTTAGTGTGTCATTACCTTACTTCGACAACGGATTCCAAACCTTCGCAAACCCCAGCCCTGCAAAGTCCTTCACATTCACCGTGGCGAATTCAGTCACGCCTTGTCGCAATAACGACAGGGCGACACGCCAATCGTAAGCTCTCCGACGAGCAAAGTTCTTCTCGCGGAGTCTTGGCCAGAGTGCGTCGTGAAACACACGGCTGTCAGTTGGAAAGCCGACGATGTGCCACAACGGGTGCTGACGGAAAGCTTCGCAGACATCAACCGCTGCTGTAGCCGAGAGCGGTTTGGTAAGAACAGCGGGATTGCGCAGAAGGTTATAGAGTTCAAGCAGAATGAACTCAGAGATGACCACATCTTCACGATCGTGCAAAGCCTCCAGGAAAGCTGCTGCACGGGCGTGGTTGGCGTTTCCTGATTCAACCGCTGGCAAGAGGAGGTTCGTATCGAGCGAGATCATTTACGACGCTGGCTCCGTGTGGATTCCTCTGTGCTCGTGATGTTCTTGAGCTGATCAAGCGGCACCTTGATCCCACCCCCGTTCACTTTCGGCAATTGCCACTTGGTCCGCTCTGGCGAAGACTGCGGGAATCTGGCGAGGAATAGCTCAATGCCCCGACGAGTAATCTCAGCCAGCGATAGCTCCCGCTCCGCCGCGAAGGTCTTCGCGCGTTGATATAACTCATCAGGCAGTTGGATTTGAGTTCTCGTCATGCTGTTAATCTTACATTATTCAAATTGACCGTCAATTCTACATCACAGTGCCTATTAATGCTCTGAGAAGGCATGATAAAATAGTTTCACCCCCGGCGAAAAAGGCCGTCATGCCTGCGTTTACTATGCCCACTTCCAGCACACCATGATCTCCCGACTACTCATCCTCACGCTGCTCTTCTGCTCTGATCTCACTGCCGCCGAGCCATTTCTAGAGAAGCAGAATCTCTTCACCGTCGGCGATGATCCAGCTTACAAAATCTACCACATCCCGGGCATCGTCGTCACGGCGAAGGGCACGGTATTGGCGTGGTGTGAGGCGCGTAAGAAGGGTGGCGATTGGGATGACATTAAGATTTTACTGCGGCGCTCCACGGATGAGGGCAAGACCTTCAGCGAGCCAAAATGCATCGTCGATGTTCCCGGACCGAAGGAGAAGAACCCGTTCTCACTGCGCATGAAAAACGTGGACCCTAAGGACGTGACCTATAACAATCCGGTGCTCATCGCGGATAAAGACGGCACCGTTCACATGCTCTTCTGCCTGGAATACATGCGCTGTTTCTATCAGCAGAGTAAGGATGACGGCGTGACTTGGAGCGCTCCCACGGAGATCACGCAGACCTTTGAAACCTTCCGCAAAAGCTACGACTGGAAGGTGCTGGCCACCGGCCCTGACCACAGCATTCAGCTTAAATCAGGACGCCTCGTGGTGCCGGTCTGGCTCTCCACCAGCACGGGGGGGAATGCACATCGCCCGTCCGTCACAGCCACCATCTTCAGTGATGATCAAGGCCAGAGCTGGAAGGCGGGCGACATCGCGGTGCCTTGCACGGATGAGTGGATCAATCCGAATGAAACCGTCGCCATTGAGCTGGCGGATGGCAGCGTCATGCTGAACTGCCGCAGTGAATCCAAGGCCCATCGCCGACTCATCACCGTCAGTCCTGACGGCGCGACGAAGTGGAGCACGCCGAAGTTTGATGACGCGCTGCTCGAACCCATCTGCATGGGCGGCATCGTGCGCTACTCGTTGGACAAGCCGCGCATCCTCTTCTGCAACCCT
>JANYJH010000220.1 GCA_025361865.1 Phragmitibacter sp. | reverse complement strand
CACTTCTGCGCCCGCTGCGAGGTTCTTGCCCGTTTCATCCAGCACCTGCATCTCTGCCAAGGCGAAGATGAAATCATTGCTGCGCGGCGCGAGCTTCACTGCGGTGATGCGCACATAGCGGGCTTTGAAATCGCCCTTCGCGCCACCAGTGTTAAAGGCGGCAAGCCCTGGATTCGGGAAGTCCTGCATGAAGGTCACGTCATGCTTCTGCCAGACTAAAACGACGCCTTGTTTGAAAGTTGGATCATCGCTGACTTCGATCTTGAAGCGAATCGGAAAACCGAAACCGGCACCGAGCTTGTTGAAGTCATCATAGCAGGGCATGAGCACGATCCTGTCAATCTCCAGGCTGTTGCCGAGATCCACCTGCACCCACTTCTCTGTCTCCTGTTTCACGGAGATCGCACTGTGATAGCCGAATTGCGGCACCGTATTTCCCTTCACGTTTTTCAGGGCTTCGACGATGCGTTGATCGAGGTCCGTGAGCGCCGTTCCCGCGAGATTCACGGCTTCGGCATCGAGAGCGCTCTTCTTGTCCGTAAGCTGATGCTGGCGGAACAGCGTCTCCGCATAACGCTTCGAGAGCTTCCCGTCAGCAAAGTAAGGTTTGTCGGCACGATCAACGGCGGCGAAGACCGCTTGAAGCGAATAGTAGTCCTCCTGCGTGATGGGATCGAACTTGTGGTTGTGGCATTGCGCGCAACCAACGGTCATTGAACAAAAGGTGCCCATAGTATTCTGAACCATGTCATCGCGATCCAAATGACGGGCGATTTTGCCATCCGTCTTCGATTCAGGAACTTCAGCATGACCAATGTAATCCCACGGTCCTGCGGCGATGAAACCGAGTGCGACAATGCCATCCACGGTGCCGGGAAACAGGACATCTCCAGCGATCTGCTCCTGCACGAAACGCGCATACGGCCTGTCCTCATTGAATGCACGGATGACATAGTCACGGTAAGGCCAGGCATTCAGACGCGGCTTGTCTTTATCGTAGCCGTGCGTCTCTCCGTAATGAACGACATCCAGCCAATGCCGCGCCCAGCGCTCGCCGTAGCGCGGAGAATCCAGCAGGCGATCAACGAGCGACTCGATTGCAGATTGCGGATTTTGGATTGCGGATTTCTCGAACGCCGTGACCTCCTCCGGCGAAGGCGGCAAGCCGATGAGATCAAAATACAAGCGGCGGATCAAAGTGCGCGGGTCAGCCTCCGGCGACAGCGTGAGCCCTTTCTCCGTGAGCTTCGTAAGGATGAACGCATCAATGGGATTCTGAGATTTCGGCGGCTCTACTTTCCTCAACGCCTTGAAGGACCACCAGTCCATCCGCTCCGCGAGCTTCTTCGCATCAAAGCCATCAGATGCGCCTTGAAGCGAGGCGCAGAAAATCAAACTACTGATCCAGATGATTCGCATGAGACGGAGGAATACGAGTGCTCGGGGTGATATTTCTCATTCGGCGTCAGGGCGCGATGGATTGCCACGCTCAATTCCAAGATGGAAGATTTTTGCATAATCCACGGAGTCTGCTGCGTAAATGCGTGCTCGCATTGCAACCATCACCCAATTATCAACGAACCATGAACCGTCGCAGATTCCTCAACAAAGCCGCCACCGGAGCCGGATTGCTCATCCTTCCGAGCGGCCTCCGCGCTGGCAAGAACGCGCCCAGCAACAAGCTCAACATCGCACTCATCGGCGTCTGGGGACGCGGGTTGGCGCACTATGACTCACTCTCCGAAGAGAACGTTGTGGCGCTATGTGATGTGAATGAAAAACGTTTCCCCGATGCGCTGAAGAAGTTCCCCGGAGCGAAGACATACACGGACTGGCGGAAGTGCCTTGAGCAAAAGGATCTGGATGCCGTCGTGTGCTGCACCGCAGATCACACGCACGCCTTTGTGGCCAACTGGGCGCTCAATCGCGACCTGCATGTCTATTGCGAGAAGCCGCTCGCCGTCAGTGTGGAAGAAGCCCGCACGGTCCGCGCGAACTGGCTGACGAAGAAGGGTAAGCTGGCCACGCAGGTCGGGATGCAACGCCACGCGATGCAGAACTTTAATCGTGTCCGTGAGCTGGTTCGTGATGGAGCCATCGGTGATCTGCAAGCCGCTTACGCCTGGGGCAACCGTCAGATTCGTCGCCCCGGTTATCCTATCGGCGATGGTGCGCCGCCGGAAGGTTTCAACTATGATTTGTGGCTTGGCCCTTCGCCCTATCATCCTTATAACCCCGCCTATTTCTCCGGCGGTCCTGGTGCGAACTGCCTGCAATGGAACATGTTCTGGGACTTCGGCGCGGGCCAGATCGGCGATATGGGTAGCCACACCATGGACCTTCTCTGGAACGCGGTGGACGCAAAACTTCCCACCTCTGCTGAGGCCAAAGGTGAGCCTTACAATCCCGATGTCACGCCCGTGGAATGCGAGTCCCACTTTGAGCATCCCGCCAATGACTGGCGCGGCCCCATCAGTGTGAACTGGTATCAAGGCGGCGCGATGCCGCGCTCACCGAAGCCTGAGATTGACCTCACGAAGCTCGGTCACGGCGCGATGTTTAAAGGCTCCAAGGGCTATCTCATCGCTGACTTCGGTTCGCGCATGATCGTTCCCTTCGGTGACACCGCCGACCTCAGCTACTACAAGCCACGCTCGAAGGAAACCGTGCTGCCAGACATCGGCCACTTCCAGAAGCAGTGGTTCGAGGCCTGTAAAGACCCGAGCAAGAAGACCGCATGTGACTTTGAATACAGCGGGAACATGATCGAGCAAATGCTGCTGGGCCTCGTCGCTTACCGTGTCGGCAAGAAGATTCAATATGACGGCGTGGCTGGTAAAGTAACGGATTGTCCCGAAGCGAACGAGCTGCTGGGCCGCAAGTATCGCGAGGGCTGGGCGCTCAATGGCTAAGGCTTAGACCCCTAGTGTGTCGTTCGTCCTGCTCATCATTCTTCATGGTGAGCAGGACTTTTTTTATCTTTCGCAGACAAAAGCGCAGAGCAGTTACGTCTTGGCAAGGACCACGCGAACCCGCACGATTGCCCCTGCCATGAACGACGCTGAATTGGAACGCCTCTACGATGCCCATGCATCAGGGTTGTTTCATTATCTGGTGACATTCACGAAAACGGAGGCGGATGCGCGCGATCTGCTTCAGGAGCTTTTCATCAAGCTGGCGCGCGGCGTGAAGCTGGAACTTCAAAATGAGCGCGCGTTCCTTTATCGCATCGCGCATAATCTCGCCATTGATTGGCTGCGTCGCCGGAAGCTGCGCTGGGACTCTGAAGAACGCCTGATGGAAGACTTGGCGGATGGACATCAACAGGCACCCAATCCTGATGCGGCGGTGCTCACGCAAGGCTTTGCCGACGCGATGAAAACGCTGCCTGATGAGCAGCGCACCATCATGCAACTCAAGCTCTGGGACGGGCTCACCTTTGATGAGATCGCAACCGCCCAGAACATCCCTTTGAACACGGCGGCTAGTCGCTACCGCTACGCACTTGAAAAACTGAGGACGCTGCTGCGGCCTCTCTATGAGGAACTCATATGAACGACGCCGACTTTGAAAAGAAGCTGCAAGCGCTCACGGATGCGTTGCACCGACCTGGTCCCACGTTCGCATGGAAGGCGGACATCCTCGCGAGAGCACGACGCGAAGCTGATGCCCAACCATCCAAACGCACGCTGCCGCCGCGCTGGTTGATGCTTTCTTGGGCCACGGCTTGGAGTGTGATCTTCGCACTGCACTTCGCTCAACCACCGACCGCAAAACCGAGCGCTGAAACCATCGTCACGGCGAAGCCTTCGCCTGTCTTTGATTCACCGCCAGTCACGCTTCTCGCCTTTCACCAACAACTGAACCTCAACCTCGATCTCGCTCAATGAACTTCTTCAAACGCTGCTGGCAGAACCGCTGGATTCGCGGTCTTACATGGACCCTTGTTTCCATCCTCACCCTTATCGCACTCCTCTTCACCTGGGTGAACTGGAGCGGTGCCCGACAATGGAGCGCTACACAGGCCATGCTGAAGGCGGAGGGTGAGACACTCGACTTCCGCGCGACGATGAATGATCCCGTTCCTGAAGCAGAAAACTTCTGTGCGATTCCTTTGCTCAAGGATCTCGCGCTCGTCATCGACAAAGATGCCAGCAAGGGCGCGCTGGGAGAGAAGCGCAAACGTCTTGAAGCTCTCAAACTGCCTCAAGACAGTAAAAATGGCATCCGTCCGAAGCTGCCGAATGCGACGTTCGGTAATCGCACTGATCTCAAAGCCTGGGCCGACTGGCTGCGCCAAGAAGGCTCACTGCCCATACCTCCCGACTCTGGCGATGCCGCACGCGATGTGCTGGCGGCGCTCTCCAAGCATGACGCGGTGGTGCAAGAACTCGCTGCGGGGCTGAATCGCCCGAAGGCTCAGTGGACACCTGAATGGAAGACCCGCGAGCTGCCGGAGATGCTCTTTGCCATCGCTCTGCCTCACTACTCAAACATGAATAGCGTGAATCAACTGCTCGCCTTGCGCGCCACCGCGTTTGCCCGAACTGGCGATGCGGCCAAGGCCCATGAAACAGCATTGATCATCGCGAAGCTCAGTCAGGCCAGCCTGAATGATCCCTTTCTCATCGGTCTGCTGGTGGGATCTACGAACTCTGCGATGCTTCATGCCACGGCCTGGGAACTCTGTGAAGCGCAGGTAGGAACGGTAGAAGATTTTGCCCGGCTTGAATCCGCGCTCAGCACGCTTGATTTCCATCGCGCTACCTTGAACGCCTTCCGCAGCGAGATGGCAGCGGGCGTGAATACGCTGCAACTAACCAAGCGTAAGCGTGACATTAGCCTTGGCCTTTTCGAGATGGTCAGTAACGACGGCAAACCCAGCGGCAGTGTCTTTAGCGGCCTCAGCGCTCGGCTTATTCCCTCGGGTTTCTTTGATGCGAGTAGCGCTGTGCTTGCTGATGGCGAATTCCGTAACCTCATCAAGCCCCTGCGAGATCAAGACTTGCTCGCCGCACGCAGGTCTGCGCAAGAATGGGACTCGAAACTACTCGAGATGAAAGGCAACCTCTGGAAACACCCTTCTTACTTGATGACCACCCTCATCGCGCCAGCGATCACGAGTGTCATCAAACGTGTCCTCTATACCCAGGTGCTCAGGAACCAGGCGATGATAGCCTGTGCGCTGGAGCGTTATCGTCTTGAAAAGGGAAGCTATCCCGATTCCCTCGATGTAGTGAAACTCGCGGATGGCAAACCGTTGCCGCTGGACGTGATGAACGGTAAGCCGATGAACTATCGCAAGACCACGAACGGCAAATACGCGCTCTGGAGTGTTGGCTTTGATGGGAAGGACGACGGTGGCAAACGCACGCTGAATGAGAAGTATCCCGAGAACACCAAGTTCCATGATGAGAAGTATCTCGGCGACTGGGTGTGGGACTTTCCCGCGAAGTGACTTGGTCGGCGCTACTTCACTAGAATCTCCTCCTGCACACGGCCTTCCACATTGGGAATCGTGAGCCCCATGAGGCGGGCAATGGTGGGGGCGACATCGTGGTTGGCCATGCGCTCCAGCACGACACCCTTCCGCAGCAAGCTTCCGCAGCAAGCTTCCGCAGCAAGCTTCCGCAGCTAGCTTCCGCAGATTCGGCACCATCAACGAGTCGTCGTTCCAAAGCCAAGCCCGGAAGCCATCCAAGCTGATCAGAATGACATGTTCATCCTTGGCTGGACCCGCAGCGAAGGACGCCGTGTGACGAGGAAGAGAAAGGTGAGAGCAGTAAAGGCTTGATTGAGATTCATGGGAGGCAGTATCAACGCACGCATGGTGCCTGCTCTCACGGGTGGTGCTATAAAAAACGTATTTTCCGACTAACAAAAATGATTACACTAAGAGCAGTTCATTTCTTTTCCAAGGGCCTTCTAACTATGTAGCAACCTTCCGAAGACAAGCTGCTTTTCGTTTTTGAGGTTCCAATCCATTTCTTACCGACATGATCATAAACGAATGCTCTTCCAACCTCGCCAGTTTGGAGGAAAATTAATAGATAAGGTGAACGATATTCCCATTTGGCTTCTTGAGGATTTTGACCATCTCCGATGTCACCATTTGGCAAGAACGTCATTGGTTTTGATCGGGGTGGAGCAAAGGCGTAAACCCATTCCTGATTGACCAAATCTCTGACTTCTGTCCTTATTGCACCGAGCGTTGCACTTGGTTTTACCGTTTCCAGTTTAACTGTATCGAGTTCTCCAGCGACAACCGTTGCTTCTGGGATCTTTTTCTCTTTAGTCAGCTTTGTTGCTAGGGTATTTAACTGCTCAATATAAGCTCCGGTGACGCGAAGTATCAAAGGGGCTTCTTGTCGTGTAAGCTCTTCCTTCTGTCTAAGGTATATCGTCCTCAGACGTGCCGCTTCGGTGCCTTTTTTGTCCAATTGACGCTCAACAACTCCTTCATCCAACGCATTTAAACTGTCCACAGCTGCCAAAACGGCATCAAGCTTCCCAGCAGCAGTTGATTCATCTCGTGATTTCTCCAAAGCTGCTCGATACTTAACAGCCAAATCACTGATGGGTTTCTGGATTTCTGCTTTTTTGGCGATGAATGTTTGCGTCAAGTCAGCCAATTCGGGGATGTTGGGCGCTTGACTGTATAAAGAGCCCGTATTCACTGAAAGCAGGACCATCAAGAGTCTTAATGATAGCAAGAGAATGCGTTCTAAATTCATAGGTTTTTTCTTGGTGCGCCTTTATTACCTTGTATATCGCGTGAGGCGGAAGTCAATAGATTGGGAAGCCCGGTTAACAGCATGCTGAATGGCTGTAGCGACTCTAATGAGATCGAATATGAGACATCCTGAACACCTGGGTATTTCTTTCTTATTTCGCTTTCTGGAAGCCTAGGGAAAGTCGAGTGTGGATCCAACGGAACCAAATATGCATTTATAGCACGTTCACGATAGAGAACTGACAAAGCGTCCTCTTCAATCGGGGCACCTATATCTTTTCGATACCCAGCCAAATCGAGTTTGCACCGAAAGAGCCTTTGACTCACGGGATCTGAGCCTAGCTCAGCCAAAATGGCGTTCACCTCGCTTTCCAGTGAGCTGTGTTGAATTGAAATAGCCTTTGACTCAATCCTCGTCTCTTGATCAGCCGATTGGGAATTTTTAACTTCTAGCCCAATATGAACCAGGACAAATGTCAGGCCTTGGTAATTGAGTTGGTGCAAATTGCTTATTTGGAGACTCTTTGGAGCGGTAGAACTGGTGGTCTTTATCTCCACCGCTCAACCAGATGAAACAAAATCTTGAGGTGAGCATAAAGGGCCTTTCCAGAAATGAAGAGCATCTCGCCATCCAAAGCCTAAGTCGTTGACCAACGTTTTTCGCATAAATAGCAACTCACCGAGTAATCCCAATCGCTCTTCACTCGTCTGCACCTGAACACCAACGCCTGAGCATTCACGAATACTACTATAGAAGAGCTGCCAAAGCGGTATTTTGCCCACCGACCGTGACTGGCGTCCGAGTTCATCCACTTCCCCCAAGGAGCCTACAGATAACTCTAATGCACGGCCTATGACGGTCTCAAAGATTTGTCTGTCGGATGCTAATTGCTGACTGACAATGACGAAACCGAGCCATTCCTGATTTTTGGATTTTGTCCTGTGGTTGCGTCGCACGCAAGTCCGTAAAAGCGTTGATTGAAAACGCCTATATTTGCGCAGATCTTCCTGAAGATGCTCAATACAGAGTCGAATCTCGAACGCTTCAGTTCCAGAATCGTAGTAACCGATGACTCTTTGGTAAGGGATTGGAAAACGATACCATTTTTTACTTTTAGGCTCTTTTTGTGTGGAAGGCGATATTTGTTTAGATGACTTTTCTATCTGCTTGAAATAATGGCTCCAAAAGGATTCATTTCTGAACGCAGTTTCGGAGTCGAAGGATGTGTTCAAACTATCTTGTTGGTGTGACATGGATTTAGTTTCCAGCAATTCTTGCATTATACGCATGGAACCAAACCATTCTTCAATTTTCAAATCATCCCGATGCTTCTCCGCCGCCTGTCGCACCAATATGATGGCGGTGGCGGGCATGACGAGCAGATGAACAGTCCAAGAACAGCCACCGAACCATTGGCAGAGCGGTGCTTGTTTCTCAGCCTCCGTTGTTTTTATGCCAGCACCGCCTTGATGACGCTGCCATGCACATCCGTGAGCTTCCGATCGAGGCCGTTGTAGTAAAAGCTCAGGCGATCAAAATCGAAGCCTAGAATCTGCAAAACGGTGCCATAGAACTCCCAGACGTTCGTGACGTTCTCAACAGCACGGCGACCGAATTCATCCGTGGCTCCGTAGCTTCCGGGCTTCACTCCTGCGCCCATCATCCAGGTGGTGAAGGCATCTGGATTGTGATCGCGACCTGTCGTGCTGGCCTGATGCGTGGGCATCCGACCGAACTCCGTGGTCCAGATGACGAGCGTATCTTCAAGAAGGCCGCGTTGTTTGAGATCAGTCAGTAAGGCCGCTGTGGGTTGATCAAAGATGGGGCAGTGCCTTTCGTAATCAGACTTCAAAGTGCGGTGCGCATCCCAGTTCAGCAGGCCATCGACACCGCTGGCGCGCGAGGCACAGTAGAGATTCACATAGCGCACACCACGCTCCAGCAATCGGCGAGAGAGCAGGCAGTTGCGCGCATAAGCGGCCATGAGCTTGTTGCTGCTGTCCGTGCCGTAGAGTTGGTGCATGTGCTGTGGCTCGGCTTTCAAGTCGGACACTTCAGGCGCGGAGATCTGCATCTTCGCGGCCAGTTCATAGGCGGCGATACGGGCCTGCAACGAGCTGTCGCCGGGATGAGACGCGGCATGTTGTTCATTGAGGTAGCGCAGATAATCACGCGAAGCCTTCTCCTCCGCCGCAGAGATGTCCTTGGGCTGCGCCAGATTTCGGATGTCCTGATGCGCGGCCATGAGGATGGCCTGATGCTTCGCGGGCAGGAAGCCGTTGCTCCAGTTCGCCTTACCGTTCGGCGGTTCGCCGCGCAGATCGGGCAACGCGACATAAGTGGGCAGGTTATCGTTCTCACTGCCGAGCGCATAACTCATCCACGCACCGGCGCTCGGAAAACCTTCCTGCACATGGCCCGTGTTCATGAAGACGCAACCGGGACCATGCGTGTTCGTCTTTGATTGCATGGAGTGAATGAAGGCGATGTCATCCACATGCTTCGCCATGTGCGGCAGCAATGAAGTGATCATCTTCCCGCTCTTTCCGGCGGGCACGAAGTCCCACGGTGACCGCATGAGATTGCCGTTCTTGCCTTGGAAGGACAGCATGTTCTCTGCTCCCGGTAAAGGCTGGCCGCTACGTTTGATCAGCTCAGGTTTGTAGTCCCACAGATCCACATGCGAGGCCGCGCCGGGGCAGAAGATTTGCAGCACACGCTTAGCCTTCGCCGGGAAATGGGAGACGCCTTGACCCGGCTGCCAGAGCGTCTCGGCTCCGCGCAGATCACGGTTCATGAGCGAGGTCAAGCCGATGCCTGCGAGCCCGCTGAAGACGTTGTTAATGAAGCCGCGTCGGCTGAGGATGGGATCAAAGGGTGACGTGGGATTCATGCCGTGTCCTCAGTTCAGATTGATGAGTTCGTTCGAGTTCAAAACGGCACGGCAGAAGGCGCGCAGCCCGTGGACGTCGATGAGCTTTACACCAGCCGTGATCTCATCAGCGCTGGCCGCGCGCGCATACGCGAGGCTGAAGGCGCGTTGCACTTGCGCTCGTTTGTCATCTTTAACTTCGTGCTCAAGCCGCGCCGCAAAGGCCTGTGCCATGTCCAGCGAGAAGCTATGATTCATCAGCGTGAGCGCTTGCAGAGGCGTGGTCGTCGAAGCCCGTCGAGGTTCCGAGAACGCGGGATCAGGACAGTCAAAATCCGTCATCACATCCACACGCGCCGCTCGGGCATTGTGATGGTAAACTGCGCGTCGATACGTCTCTGGTCCGTGAATATCCAGCGGCACATAAGTGGCGACGTTGTCCTGCTGATATTCATAGAGCTTGAAGCCGGGGCCACCCATCTTGAGATCGAGTTTACCAGCGACGCTTAGCAAAGTATCGCGCACTTCTTCGGCGGAAAGGCGGCGCGTCGGAAAACGCCAGAGCAGGCGGCTGTCACCATCTTCTCTGGCCGTGGCCTCATTCCAGGCGGAGCTTTGTTGATAAGCCTGCGAGGTCATGATGAGCCGATGCAGCGGCTTCAATTTCCAGCCGTTTGCTTGCAGTTCACGAGCCAACCAATCAAGCAGTTCAGGATGCGTTGGCCGACCACCCATGTAACCGAAATCGCTCGGGGTATCCACGATGCCGGTGCCGAAATGATAGTGCCACACACGGTTCGCCAGCACTCGCGGGGTGAGCGGATTCTCGGGTGAGGTGATCCACTGCGCCAGGGCCGTGCGACGATCCGTTTCCGGTTTAGCGATGTCCACTTGGTAGCTTGCAGGACTACCACTGAACACGCTCAGACTCGCAGGCAAAACTTCATCACCGGGACGTTGCGGACTGCCTCCCAGAAACACATGAAACGGCCCCGGCGCAGGCTTGCGAGTGCCAACCCACCACAAAGGCAGTGACGGCACTTTAGCGATCTCCGTATCCGCTTTAGCGATGGCACGAGTTAGGGCAGCGAGCTTCGCCTTTTCATCCGCCGTGGTCACTTGATCCATGAGCCGTGAGAGCTTGCGCGCCGCAGTCGGCGGCACACGATCGAATGAGTTCGCCACTTCCTTCCACTGCTCGCCATCCAACGAGACTTCAATGCGATAGTCACCCACAAAGGTGGTGGTTGCGTGATCTTCGCCGAGTTGCTTACCGCGATCACTGGAGAAGAGCACTCGACGAATACGCTCCGGCTTAGCCAAGGCGATGACCAGCTCTTTACCCACGGACTGCCAGCGCTCGCCGAACTTCCCATCATTGACCAAGGCCACGCTGTAGGCTGAAGCGAAGTCCTTGGCCTCTTTGGATCTTCCTCTGGCTTCGGCACCGTCTGCGGCCAAGGCCACATTACGCGGTGCGGCTTCATCACTCCAGACCTCGAATTCATCCAGCTTAAACTGGGTCTGCTTTGAGTCTTCTGAGTCCGTGCCATCCACGGTGAAGCGAATGAGCTTCGCTTCCACAGGTGCAAAGGTTTCTTCCGTTCCATAGCGGGTGATGCGGGAACGTGTCCATGCTTTGGCGGCTTCAGCCTCGCTGGCATTCGCTCGTGCTTTAAGCTCATTATTCAAGGCATCGCGCTCCATCGTGAGCTTCGCCTTCTCATCATTCAGCGGCTTCATCTTGGCCGCATACTCTTGAGTCTCATGCTCCGTTGCGACGGCCCGTTCGCCATGAACCACGCCAGCGAAGGTGGCATAGAGCGCGTAATAATCCTTGGTCGCCAAGGGATCAAATTTGTGATCGTGACAACGCGCACAACCGATGGTCACGCCGAGAAAAGCCTCGCCCGTGGCGCGGATCATCTCGTCCATTTGATCGGATCGGATCTGCGCTGTGGCCACGGGGTCTTGATTGTTGACGTCATCATAAGCACCGGCCACGAGGAACGCTGAGCCGATCTCAATCTGCGGTTGTCCTTTGCCAATCACATCGCCTGCGAGATGCTCGCGAATGAACTGATCAAAGGGCTTGTCGTCATTGATCGAGTCGATGACATAATCGCGAAAGGGCCAGAGATTCTCAATGATCTGGTTTCGTTCATAGCCACGGCTTTCACCGAAGCGAACCACGTCCAGCCAATGACGGCCCCAGTGCTCGCCGTAATGCTTGCTCGCCAGCAAACGATCAATCAGGTTCGAGACAGCTGATTGGGGATTTTGAATGGATTCCGCCACGAACGACTGAACCTCATCGGGTGTCGGCGGGAGGCCTGTCAGATCATAAGTCGCACGACGGATGAAACTACGGGCGTCTGCGGGTGGATTGGGCTTCAGGCCTTTCTCCTTGAGCTTCGCCAACACAAAGCGATCCACTGGATTCTTGCGCCAGGCTTCAGGCGCTTCATTCGCAACGGGCGGTTCCTCTTTGGAAAGGGGGCGGAAAGACCAGAAGGACTTGTCCGCTTTGGCCTTCTCTTTGAGCGCGAGTTTGTCCGGCCAAGGAGCCCCAGCAGCGATCCAATCACGCAGCATGTCTGACTCGGCTTTCGTCAGGGCATCGCCCTTCTTCGGCATCTCCGGCTTCTTGCCCTCATGCGAAATGGAGCGGGTATAGATCGCGCTATCGTCCGGTTTGCCGGGCACGAGGCCAGCTCCGTCATCGCCGCCTAGTAGAAGGCTTTCATGCGTGGTGAGGTCAAGCGCGCCCTTCTTGTTGTCGGCTCGATGACAGGTCACGCACTTCGCTTCGAGCACCGGCGCGATCTGGTTGCGAAAGGTATCGGCATTATTCACGACGCCTTTTGCGGTGCCCAGAACGAACACCACAGAGCCAAGACTGCAAGCCAGCGAAGTCAGTCGCATGATCGCCAGCTCCAGCGCGAGTTACTTTTGCAAGAGCACGAAGGCTCCTTGCTTGTTGCCGATGACGACATCAGGCTTCTTGTCGCCATTCATGTCGATCACCGTGAACTGCGTGCCCACGCCAGCCTCGCTGTCCATGAGATGGGGCGTGAAGGTCGCTTTGCCACCTTCGCGTTTCAACTCAAACCACCAGACGACTTTGGGTGCGTTTGGCTCGGGGTCGCCGTGATTGCCGTGCGCCCAGAAACGCTTGCCAGTCACGATGTCGAGGATGCCGTCGCCGTTCATGTCTGCGAGTTCGATGGCGTGAAGCTGGGAGAAGACGAGGCCTGTTTCACCGGGTTCTGTGGGCGTTCCCGTGATGAGGTGTTGGGTCCAACCATCCGCCGTTTGTTCAAACCAAGCGAGCCCATAACCATGAGCCGCAAGGCTGGTGATGACATCCGGTTTGCCGTCACCATTCACGTCATAGACATACATTTGCGCACCGCCGGGGCCGAACTTCTGCGCGTGGAAGGTCCAGACAGGATCGCCTTCGAGGGACTTCGGTTGCTCCCACCAGCCGTTGGCTTCGAGAATGTCAGTTTTGCCATCGCCATTCACATCGCCATAGCCGATGCCATGCGTGAAGCGCTGAAAGGCGAGCTTCGGTGTAATCGCGTGCCAGGTCCATTTGTCCTCCGGCTTCTTTGGATCAAAGGTCGCGTAGCCCAGATGACCACCGCTCATGCAGAGCAGATCGGGTTGGCCATCACCATTGATGTCCACGAACATGGGGGACTCGCTGTCCGTCACATCCAACGCCACATGCTTCTTCCAGGGCTCATCCTTACCCTGCGGGTTTTCATACCAAACGGTCTCCTTGCCCGGGAAGCCCATGACGATGTAATCCGTCCAGCCATCGCCATTGATGTCATACGCGGCGGTGATGAAGTTATCACTGTAACCGTTTTCTTCTGTCTTCGCGCCCTTGAAGCCTTCGATCTCCTTCACGGAACCATCCGCCTGCTTGACCTTTGTGCGCTCCGTGTCGGGATAGATCAGATGGCGCTTGGTGTAGTCTGGACCCTCGAACCAATACGGCCCATAGATGACATCCATCTTCCCGTCCTTATTCACATCAGCGACCGTCGCGCCTTCAGCCCAGAAATTATCCGTGAGTTGCTGTTTAGTCCATTTCCCATCCAGCGCGGGAGGCGTGGTGGATTGGGACAAGCCAATACTGGTGGCAAGGGCGAATGCGGAGAGTGCAGGGAGAAGCTTCATGATTTATAGAGCGGGTGACGAAAAGAAAACGCTCTACGTTATGCAAGCTTGCAGGTCATTCTCATTTGTCCCGCTCCATGATCTTATCGCTGCGGAACTGCCTTACGCCTCGCATGACACCGAGGATATAGACTTGGGCTGATTCCTCATCGTGCCGATAGAACACCCGACATGGCGGCTCGACGATCTGTCGGTAGCGTTTGTTGCGCTTCAATTCAGGCAACCGTGATCCAAGCTCAGGCTGGTGCGCCAGTATTTCCACATGCGAGAAGACCCGCTGCACCAGCCTTGAAGCCGCATCGGGCTTGTCCAGCGCGATGTAGTCAGCGATGGCATCGAGATCACTCAGCGCTGGTTCAGTCCAGATTATTTTAGCCATCGGGACATCCGTTTCTTGGCCTGTGCATGAGTGAGAACACGCCCTTCTGAGATGGCGCGTTCACCGCGCGCGATGACCTCCAAAGCCGACAAGCGCTCGTTCATGCCGTGATAGGTTTCGACATCCACGAGATAGGCCGCTGGCCGTCCATGTTGCGTGATCAATACCGGATTGCCATGCTCCGCCAGTTCAGCGATGATCTCAGTAGCACGCCGCTTCAGGCTGGTCACCAGTTCCGTTTTCATGGAGTGATACTAAAGTAGCACTCTGGAAATGCAATGCTGTTCGCTGACCGTATAAACACTAAGGGATGCATGACGAACTCCGTCACACATCCCCTTATGTAATTCTTGTTTGCTGCCTCGGGAGATGAATCCTGAAACGCAGCCTACGCTTTAAACAGCAGCCGCAGCCGCAGCCACTTCAGCGTCCACACGGGCGAGCTGAAAGACACTGGAGGCCTGTTCGATCCCTTTGAGACCGTGGTAGTTCTTACCAGCTTTGTGAACAAGACCGCGATTGGTCAAATTCTGGAGCTTCTCGTAAGAGCGCAGACGAAGCATTTCCTCGCCTCCACTAACCGCATTCTTCAACTTCAGGCCCTCATAGACCTTCAGGAACAACGCTTTGAACTCATAGGTCTCACCACCTGTCAGCACATTTACCAACTCATCTGTGACGTGGTCAGCCACCCGACGTGAAAAACTTGTTTTTCTTACGATAGCCATAGGCTTGCACTCTAGCACACTCTCGGAGCTTTGCGTCATGTTTGTTTGCTGAGGCGCAAGAAACTTGGATGCCATCGACAGAAAACGCGGTTTTACTGAGGTCTGGCCGTTCCACTTGCCTTGCCCTCGCCGTTCGCGACACTGAAGCCGAATGTCCGACCACCCGCTATTACGCCGCCTCCCTGCCTCACCGGACTGTTCCAATGATGAACTGCTAGATCGCTTTCTGGATTATGTGACGGAGAAGAAACTAGAACTATATCCCGCACAGGAGGAGGCCGTGCTGGAATTGTTTGAGGATAAGAACGTCATTCTCAATACCCCCACCGGCTCCGGGAAATCACTGGTCGCCACGGCGCAGCATTTTCGTTCCCTGGCCAAAGGCCGACGCTCCATCTACACCTGCCCGATCAAGGCCTTGGTGAATGAGAAATTCCTCGCGCTGTGCCGCGACTTTGGACCGGATAATGTCGGCATGGCCACGGGCGATGCTACGGTGAACCGTGCCGCGCCCATCCTCTGCTGCACAGCGGAGATCCTCGCGAACTATGCCTTGCGCGATGGAGCGCGGGTGCCGTTTCGTGAGATCATCATGGATGAGTTCCACTACTACGCCGATCACAGTCGCGGTGTAGCCTGGCAAGTGCCGCTGCTCACGCTGAGTGAATCCCGATTCCTCCTGATGTCTGCGACCATGGGCTCCACGGACTTCTTCCAAAAGGAACTCACGAGGCTGACTCGCGTCGAGACCACCGTCGTTACATCGCGGGACCGGCCCGTGCCGTTGGAGTTCACTTACGCAGAGACCGCCGTGGATGTGACTTTGCAGGAGCTGGTCGCAGCGAATAAAGCGCCGGTCTATCTCGTTCACTTCACGCAAAACGAAGCCGCGCAAGCCGCGCAGGATTTGATGAGCCTGAACTTCTGCTCGCCCGCAGAGAAGGCTTCACTGAAGGAAGCCATGAACGGCGTGAAGTTCGCCAGCCCTTATGGCAAGGAGGTCAAAAAGTATCTCAGCCACGGCGTCGGCATCCATCACGCGGGCTTGCTGCCGAAGTATCGCGTGCTCGTGGAGCAGCTCGCCCAGCGCGGTTTGCTCAAAGTCATCTGCGGCACGGATACGCTTGGCGTCGGCGTGAACGTGCCCATCCGCACCGTGGTGCTCACGCGTCTCAGCAAATACGGCGGGCAAAAAGTCGCCACGCTGAGCGCCCGTGATTTCCATCAGATCACCGGACGCGCGGGGCGCAAAGGCTTTGACGACATCGGCTACGTCGTCGCCCAGGCCCCCGAGCATGTGGTCGAGAATGCCAAGATGGAAGCGAAGGCCGATGGCGATGCCAAGAAGCTCCGCAAGATGGTCAAGAAGAAGCCGCCCGAAGGCTTTGTCGGCTGGAGCGAAGACACCTTCAAGAAGCTCCGGAACGCCCTGCCAGAGCCGCTCACCTCACGGTTTCAGGTCAGCCACGGGATGCTCCTGCAAGTCCTCAGTCGCCAAGGAGACGGCTGCCACGCGATGCAACAGCTCATTACCGACTCCCATGAAACGCCGTCCGCGAAGAAGCAGCATCGCAAGCTCGCGTGGCAGTTATTCAAGGCTCTGGTGCAACGAAAAATCATCGAGATCATTCCCGTGAGCCAACGCAAAGACGGCATGAAGCTGCGGCTCAATATGGAACTCCAGGACGACTTCTCACTGAACTACACGCTCTCGCTTTATCTCATCGACACCCTCGCGGTCATCGATCCTGCATCGCCCACTTACGCCGCCGATGTGCTCACTCTTTGCGAATCCATTCTGGAGAATCCCGACATCATTCTGCGCCGACAACTCGACAAGGTGAAGGATGAAGCGATGGCTACGATGAAGGCCGATGGCGTGGCTTTTGAAGAGCGAATCACGCGCCTCGATGAACTCGAATATCCCAAGCCCTGCCGGGACTTCATCTACAACACCTTCAATGAATTCTCCGCCGCGCATCCCTGGGTGGGACAAGAAAATATCCGGCCCAAAAGCATCGCCCGCGAGATGTTCGAGAACTTCCGCAGCTTCGCCGACTACATCAACGACTACGATCTCCATCGCGCCGAGGGCGTGCTTTTGCGTCACCTTTCCGGCGTCCATAAAGTCCTCGCTCAGACTGTGCCGGACCGCTTTAAAACCGAGCCCGTTCAGGAGATGGAAGCCTGGCTCGCCGGTATGTTGCGCGGCATTGATTCCAGCCTGCTCGATGAATGGGAGCGGCTCCGCGACCCCAATTGGAAACCGAGCGAAGACGAAGAGGCCCCAGTCGAAGCTCCCGACATCACTCGAAACAAACGCGAGTTCACGGCCCTCATCCGCACCGAGATCTTCCGCTTCCTGCGACCGCTCACCACCGAGACTTATGCCGCAGCAGTATCGGTTCTCACTCCCGGTTCAACGACCTGGAATGCCGAGACTTTAGGCGCAGCCTTGGACCCTTACTATGAAACTCACGAGCGCCTTATGCTCGACAATGAAGCCCGCAATGGCCGCCACACTTACGTGGAACCAAGCGAAGACGGGAAGTCCTGGCGCGTCTGTCAGGTCTTGGTTGATGTCGAAGGTCTGAACGATTGGCAGGCCGAGTTCACGATCGACTTGTTGAAAGCCCGTGAAGAAGGCAAGCCCGCTCTAGTGCTCGTGAGCATGGGGCCTGTGGTATCGTGAAGCTTTGATTTTCTCACCTCACTTTTAATGAGGTTGGAGAGATGAGTATCAGTAGCAGCCGACGTGAGGAGGCTCAAATCTACCTCAAACCATACCCAATGGCTGAAGAGTGAATCAATCACACTTGTTCGTGTCGCTGGCCATACGAACAATTAACGACGGAGTTTCTAACCGTCTTGAAGGTCCTTAGATGAACTTCAGAGCCTCCTTACGTCGGCTGCTACTTCTGCACAGCTTACTTCATCATCTCATCAAGCAAAGGCTGGGTAGCATCAGCCCAGATTTCGTAGCCTTTGTCATTTGGGTGAAGCGCGTCGGGCATGATTTCTTTGGGCAGGTTTCCAGCTTCATCCAGGAACTTCGCGCCGATGTCCAGATAGCGGGTGAGCTTGCCGTCATCCAGTTTGGCTAGGGCTTCATTCACGGTCTTGATCTTGGCGCGGGCTGGGTTTGCCGCCTCAGCGCCGCGAGGGAAGATGCCGAGCAGAAGAAGCTTCGTTTTGGGTAGCTTCGCATGGATTTCTTCCACGATCTTCTTATCGCCTTTGATGATGTCTTCAGGCGTGTAAGCGATGTTGTTGGTGCCGATCATGAGCACGAGAACCTTCGGCTTGATGCCATCGAGTTCACCGTTCGCGATGCGCCAAAGCACATGCTGGGTGCGGTCGCCGCCGATGCCGAAGTTCGCTGGGTCATACTTCGCATAGCGCTCATCCCAGACCTTCTTCCCTCTACCACCCCAGCCAGCGGTGATGGAATCGCCGAGGAAAAGCACACCGATGGGCTGTTTCCCACGCGCGAGGAAGTTCTCGTGTGACTTCTGGAAACCTGCCTGAATGACACCTTCCTTGTCCTTCTTTGGCGAGGGCTTGTCTGCGGGCTCGCTGTTGTTGGGAACCGCTTTTTTGGCCGCCGCATCAGGAGCCGCAGGCTTTGGAGCTGGCTTGACCGCAGGCGTTTCAGCCGAAACGGAGACCGCGAACGAAATGCCTGCGACGAGTGCCGCCGAACGAAGTGAGAACAATGATTTCATAGAAGAATGTCTGCAATGATGAGGGAGGCCGATGCCAACAAGCGTCCGGTCCTCCGTGAGGAGATGAAACGGAGCGCGCGCCGCGTTCTTATCTCGTTCCTTGCAGACATTTCCGCGCCCGGTGACTTTCAGGCAGAGGAACTCTGTTTCATGACAGCGGCCTTCAAAAGTAAGGGAGAGCGGGTGATGAGAATCGAACTCACGTATCAAGCTTGGGAAGCTCGTGTTCTGCCATTGAACTACACCCGCGTAAGGAATTTCTCCTATTGCGATGGTGTCGTTTTCAGTTGAAAAGTCAATGTCTCTTTGAAGCCAGCCATGACCGCATCGGAAGCAACTCTCTCTCCCTCAACAGATCACGCCAGAGGTGATTTACCCTTGAGTGAATACGACAGGACGCATCGCCTGAAGCCGCCCGAGGGCTGGTTGGAAACTAAATGGGAGCCGATTCAGGATTGGTTGGAGGACAAGATTGCGCGTTGCTCGCTCTTCGGTGATCCGCCCGTTTACAACAACGAGCATTTCCCTTGGGTGGACGAGGTGGAATCCGAGTGGCGCGCCGTGCGGGCGGAGCTGGACGAGGTGATGCAATACCGCGATTCCATGCCGAGCTTTCAGGACATCGTGAAGGAGGTGGGGGCCATTCAAAGCGATGACCAATGGAAGACTTTCTTCCTCAAAGGCGTGGGCATGGACTGCGAAGAGAACGCGCGGCGTTGTCCTGAAACGATGAAGCTACTGACGAAGATTCCGGATGTGACCACGGCGTTCTTCTCCATCTTATCCCCTCAGAAACACATCCCTTCTCATCGTGGGGCTTGGGCGGGCATTCTGAGATTGCACCTCGCCCTGATGGTTCCTGAGCCACGCGAGAATGTGCGCATCCGCATCGCGAACGAGACTTGTTTATGGGAGGAAGGGAAGTGTCTGATCTTTGATGACACTTGGAATCACGAGGTCTGGAATGACACGGACGGCTATCGGGTCGTGCTCTTCGTTGACTTCGCCCGACCGCTAAGAAAGCCGTTAGATTGGATCAATCGCTGGGTCATGAACCTCGCGACGCTGGCTCCTTTTCTGCGGGAAGCGCAGGGCAAGCAGAAGGCCTGGGAAAAGAAGATGTGGGCGAAGAAGTAGCTATGCGCTCAACCACCGCTCGGCGAACGCCAGATCACCGGGATAGGTGATCTTCGGGTTCGGCGAAGGATTGCCGATGACCTGCACGGCGATGCCGAGATGCTGCACGGCGGAGACTTCATCCGTCACGGGCAAGGCTTCACGAACGACGCGGTCGTAAGCCTCACAGAGCAGGGCGCGATCAAAGACCTGCGGCGTCTCCATGATCCATGCCCCGTTGCGTTCAATGGAGCCGCTGATGCTGCCATCCGCACTGACGCGCTTCATCGTCTCGGTGATGGGACGGGCGCAGGCCACGGCCTTCACTTCCCGCGCTTTCTCAATGCATCGCGCGATCTGCTCCGGCGTAATCAGCGGACGCCCACCGTCATGCACGGCGACGATCTCCGTGTCTGCTGACAGACGCTTCAGCCCTTCCTGCACAGACAAATAGCGCTCCGCTCCACCGGCCACGATTTGCACGGGCTTGCGAAAGCTCTTCTCCGCGATCCATCCGGTCACGAGGTCATGCACGCCGTCTCCCGCCACGATGATGATCTCATCCACCTGCTCACAAGCTTCAAAGGCTTCCACCGTCCAACGCAGCACCGGCTTGCCAGCGAGCAGCGCGGTGAGCTTGTTGAAGCCCATGCGTCGGCTGCTGCCAGCGGCTACGATGATGGAGGAGCAAGACAAGGTTTCAGTGTTCAGTGTTCAGCAAAGGCACCTTCTTACGACCCTGAGGGCTGCGAAGCGAAACCTCCTCTTACGAAAGCCGCTTAGACACCTCAGAGGAAACCGTCTTCCCATCTGCACGACCTTCCGTGCGCTCTCCGACCAGCTTCATCACTCGGCCCATGTCTTTCTTGGAGGTGGCTCCGAGTTCGGCAATCACGGTTTCGACTAGAGCGACCAGCTCCTCATGGCTCATCGCGACAGGAAGATATTTCTCCAAGACGACGATCTCCGCCTTCTCCTTATCGGCGAGCTCCTGACGGCCTGCGCTCTCGAACTGTTGCACGGAGTCCTGACGCTTCTTGATCTCTTTGCGCACGACCGCGATGGCATCAGGATCATCAAGGTCGGCATCAGCACCGAGCTTCTCGATGGCGGCATATTTGATGGCGGATTTCAGCGCGCGCACGGTCTCCAGTGCGATGGTGTCCCTCGCCCTCATGGCGGTCTTCAGGTCTTCAGTGATGCGGGCGGAGATTAGGCTCATGGGAATGGATGGTGGACGTTTGAGTGAAGGTGACTCTCACTGCAACCTTGGCACAATTCAACCTCTCATCATTTCCTCGACCATCTCCGCGCTGTGCAGCAGGGGGAGCGAGTAATGGCCGTCATTGGGAAACCATTTCGTGATCGCTTGCGGGATCATCGCGGCGATCTTCTTCACGCTGGACGCGGGTATGTTCTGATCCAGTTCTCCATGCCAAATATGAATGGGGATGCGGATGCCTTTGAGATCAAAGCGCCAGTCTGAGGTGTAAACATCCCCATCCGTGCGGATGGCTTGCGTGGAGCTGGCCAGGCTTTCGTGACCGCTTCCCATGATGATGCGGTAGCGCTTCGGATCATTCAGCGCTCTTCGGTCTTCGCTGGCTAGGCCTGACATCAGCCAACTGATCGGCCAGTCCGTGGGATTGGGCCTCATGGTCCACTTCGCAACGGCCAGCCCAGGGCCGAGCGTCCACGGCAGATTCTGCTTCGCGAACAGGGCCAGTTTGTAGGTCCACATCAGGCCGTCCGTGCCCGTCACCTTCAGCGGAGGAGCCCCACAAATGATCCCCGCGCTCAGCACGCGCTCTGGCATGGAGTGGGCGGTGACCATCACATACGGGCCGCCGCCGGAGACACCGAGGACATGGAATTTCTCAAAGCCCAGATGGTCCGCCAGCTCCCGCAAAACGGGGGGCCAGTCGAGCAGTTGTCGGTTGGGTTGATAGTCCGAAAGGCCCAATCCCGGACGGTCTGGCGCGATGACGCGGAGCTGGTGCTGGATGGCGACTTCATGCAGCAGCTCGCCTTGTAATCGCGAGCTGGGCCAGCCGTGGTAATAGAAGAACGGCGCGCCCTGGGGGTCGCCATATTCAGCGAAGCCGAGCTTCCGACCCGTGCTCAGCGTGAAGGTTTGGGAAGTCAGATTCATAGTGAGTTATACGTTTTTCCAACCCACCTCGCCGAGCCAAGGGAAGGATTTCTCGGATGCTTTGATCCGACGCAGACCGAACTGCTTGATAGCGCGGTCTTGCAGATAAGCCACGGCTTCCTCCACGGAATCCGTGAAGTAAATGAGGTCGAGGTCATCGGGTGAGATCATGCCTGCCACCTCCATCTGATGAAGGAAGGCCACGAGCGGTTGCCAATAATCACGGCCCATCAGGACGATGGGAAAGTTCCTGATCTTCTTCGTCTGAATCAGCGTGAGGGCTTCAAACATCTCATCCATCGTGCCCACGCCGCCGGGCATGATGACGAAGCCGTAGCTGTATTTCATGAGCAGCGTCTTGCGCACGAAGAAGTAGTTGATGTTCACCGTGCGGTCGAGATAGGCATTGGGATGCTGCTCCATCGGCAGGACGATATTGCAGCCCACGGAGCGGCCCTTCACGTCCCGTGCTCCGCGATTGGCCGCTTCCATGATGCCACCGCCGCCGCCCGTCATCACGGTGAAACCGAGCTTCGCAATCTCCGCTCCCATGCGGCGCGCCAGCTTGTAGGCAGGCGAGTCTTCCTTCGTCCGCGCGGAGCCGAACACTGTGATGCACGGCCCTACGAAATGCAGCACCCGGAAGCCGCGCAGGAAATCTATGATGGTGCCAAAGAGCAGCGCTAGATCTTTCGTTCGCGTATTGGGACCACGCAGAAAGGCGCGGTCTGACAGGGCTTCAACGAACTTGTCCTCCTCATGCTGTTCGTGAAGCGTGACCGGAGGCTCGACAGGCAACACGGGCATGGAATCTGGTGTAGGGAGCGGAGGCATGTAAAATACGGTGAGCCTTAACAGACAATGATTCCGCCAAGAGGCTCAATTTACACCTGTTAATTTTGGATTGATCCAGCATCAAGCAGATGCCGATGATCGAAGCGACTGCCGTAGTTTCGAGCTTTAGCTCGGGTTGAGATTGCCGTAGTTTCGAGCTTTAGCTCGGGTTAAGATTGCCGGGCGGGTTGGCGTTCGTTCCACGAGCTAAAGCTCTCGACTACATTTCTGCTACGGGCTCACCGTCATTTTCACCACATCCGTCCAATCACCGTTGGGCGTGCCTTTGTCCCAGAACCTCATGCGGTATTCACGCACTTCAGGCGTGGCGGCGGCGAGCAGCGGGCGCTCATCCTCGTAGGGGCTCTCGGTGTCGATGGCGAGGAACTCCCACGCGCCGGTGCCGCGTCGGCTCTCGATATACACGCCCATGTGGCTGTATTTGAAGAACTTCAGGCTCACGCATTGGCAGGTCGCGCCTTGTTCGGCCTCGGCGGTGAGCTTCGGCACGGGATGGGTGGCGGGATCGTCTGCGGAGCCAATGAGGCCGAGGTCGGTGCCGATGGCGTCAATGTAGCCTGCGCTGAGCTTTATCTTGGCGATGAGGGCGAAGATGCGCGTGAGCGTGCCGGGGAGGGCCGCGCTCACATCGGCGGGCAGCGCGGGCGCGGTGAAGGTGGGCAGCACGAAGGGCGCACTGCCGTTGCCGGTGAGCACGTCATCCACGGCATCGGTGGTGGAGGGGGAGAAGTTACGCACGGCGGTGAGCCACAGGCCGAGCACGTAGTTGGCATACTTCGCATCGCTCACGCTGGCGGTCACATCATCGGCCACGACGCCGAGCG
>JANYJH010000187.1 GCA_025361865.1 Phragmitibacter sp. | reverse complement strand
TAGACTCGGATCTCATGGTGCTCGCAGCAGGACTGCCTACGCAATTCTCAACCAGTCCTAACTGACCCCCACATGCCTTCCCATTTTCACACCCGCACTCCACTTTCCGCCAGCGCGGAAACCATGTGGGACTTTCATAGTAATCCGCACAATCTCACCGAAGTCATGCCGCCAACCATGACGCTGGTTTCCTTAAAGACTGACGGGCCTGCTCAAGCAAGACGCATGATCGAGCTACATTGCCGTGATTGGTGGGTCATTCCCATGCACTGGACTTGTCGATGGAAGACGGTGCAGCGTCCGCATTTGTTAGTAGATGAGATCGTGGAGGGTCCCTTCGCTCTTTTTGTTCACGAGCACCGTTTCGAAGAAGACGGGGCTGGCCGCTGCACTATGCATGACACGGTGACTTATCAATGGGGCCGCTCCTGGTGGGGACGATTTGTTTCCGAAACGGGAGTGCGTCTCTATTTGACGCTGCTGTTCAAATATCGTCATTACCGCACGCGTAAATGGGCGGCTCGAAATGCAGGCCTGAGGCACACTTGATGGATATTAATCGCAAGCTCGAAATCCTGGCCGATGCCGCGAAGTATGATGCTTCGTGTGCCAGCAGCGGTGCCGCGTGCAAGGATTCGCGTGGAAGCAAGGGCGTGGGCTCGACGGGTGGAGCTGGCATTTGTCATTCCTACACACCGGACGGGCGTTGCGTTTCGCTGCTGAAGGTGCTCATGACAAATGCTTGTTTGTATGACTGCCACTACTGCATCAATCGGCGTTCCAGCAACGTGATCCGGGCGCGGTTCACACCGGATGAGGTGGTGAAGTTGACGCTGGATTTCTACAAACGGAACTACATCGAGGGCTTGTTCTTGAGCAGCGGGATTATACGCAGCGCGGATCACACGATGGAGTTGGTGATTGAGGTCGCTCGCAAGTTGCGTGAGGAGCATCAGTTTCGTGGCTACATTCATTTGAAGACCATTCCAGAAGCTTCGCAGTCCCTCATTGCTCTGGCGGGTAGCTATGCGGACCGCATGAGCATCAATGTGGAGCTGCCCAGCCAGCAAAGCCTGGACACGCTGGCTCCGGAGAAAAATCTGGCGCGCACAGAGGAGGCGATGGGACACATTCGCGGAAAGATTGATGAGCGTTATGCCGAGAAGCGTAAGCCCGATGCGCCCAAGCCGCCGCCCTTTGCCACAGGGCAGAGCACGCAGATGTTGGTGGGGGCGGATGCCTCAACAGATGCAGTGATACTGGGCTGTGCGGACAAGCTTTACACGGCTCATCACCTGCGCCGAGTTTACTATTCTGCATTCAGTCCGATCCCAGAACCATCGTCGATATTGCCGCTAAAGGCACCACCATTGATCCGCGAACACCGGTTGTATCAAGCAGATTGGTTGCTGCGCTTTTATGATTTCAAAGTGGAGGAGATTGCCAGCACTGCCACTCCCAATCTCGATCTGGCCTTGGATCCCAAGCTCTCGTGGGCACTGCGAAATCGCGAGACATTTCCACTCGATGTGAACAAAGCACCCCGCGAGATGCTACTGCGGATTCCCGGGCTTGGCGTGCGGAATGCGGATCGCATCCTGAGTGCAAGAAGATACGCCCGGCTACGTCTGGCGGACTTGATCCGGCTTCGCTTGCAGATGAAGAAACTGATGCTCTTCATCATCACTGCTGATCATCATCCGGCCAAATGGGGACTGGATAGCGACTCGCTGCGGGCAAGGTTTTTGCCGCCACCGGAGCAACTCGAGATCAACTTCGACGCACCGCCGACACCAGCACCGAGTGACTTCCTATCGGTGAGATCGGGAGAGCTATAAGTCATCATGCGCACTGTCGTCATCATGCCTGAATATGAATCGTGGCGCGCTGCGGCTCGTCTATTGCTGGCGCAGGGTGTGGTGCCTGACGACATCCTGTGGACCGATGATGCGCAAGATGCTTCGTTGTTCGTTGGCGAAGAGACAGCCGCAACGGTGCCTGCGGCAAGTGCCATCAAAGTGCCTCCAGCCTTCATGGACATCGCGCGGAGTGCCGCGGCGCATAGCGATGCCAGGCGCTGGGCCTTGCTCTATCGACTTCTGTGGCGGCTCACGCTCGGCGGTGAGCGGCATTTACTTTCCATGTCCACGGATCGCGATGTGCGACAGATACAGGACTGGTGCAAGGCCGTGGGACGCGACATTCACAAGATGCATGCCTTTGTGCGTTTTCGCTTAGTCAGTGTGGATGCCGCCACGGGCCGCGAGCAGTTCGTCGCATGGTTCGAGCCGGATCATCGCATTGTGCGGCTGGCTGTGCCTTTTTTTGAAAAGCGATTCGCGGGCATGGACTGGTCCATCCTGACTCCGTATGAGTGTGCGCACTGGGATGGAAAGCGTCTGCATTTCACTGCGGGAGTGCCGCGCAGCAATGCACCCGATGCCGATGCGCTGGATGATCTATGGCGCACTTACTATCGGAATATTTTCAATCCAGCCCGGGTCAAGATCAACGCCATGCAGTCGGAGATGCCGAAGAAGTATTGGAAGAATCTGCCCGAAGCTTCGCTCATCGCGGGCCTCATTGCGGAGAGTGCGGGACGAGTGCAAGATATGCTGAAAACTGAGGAAAGGCCCGCAAAAGAAGCACCCAAAAACGCCTATCTAAAATCGCTTCACGACATGAATCAGACTGATGTCACCAAGCCAAACCACGATTCAGAAGAAACATGAGAGGCGTCAAGAAATCAGATCTTCCCACCAAGATTTGCCTCGTCTGCGGACGACCCTTCACCTGGCGCAAGAAGTGGGAGAAGGTGTGGGACGAGGTGAAGTTTTGCAGTGATCACTGCCGACAAAATAAGAAGATCATTGATCTCAAGTCACGCTATTCATAGCGCGCGTGCGTTGTTGGTTTGCTCATTAATCATTGATCAGACCTTTTAAATACTGTTCGAGCAACCTGCGATGTTTGGTCACGCGCCCGCAGACACGCTTACGCCACATGCGAAAACTGGAGGGCTTCAATTCGCGGCGCATCACACCGATGACCTGCTTTTCGGTCAGTCCCGTGCGCTCCTCAATCTCCTCAAATGTGGTGCGATCCTCCCAGGCATAGCGAATAATGCGGGAGACTTGTTCGGGCCCACAGGGAGTTTTCATGACGGATAGAGTTGGTTGAGATGGCGGCTCATTTTCTGCCAGAAGGGAAAAAATCCTGCCGTGGCAAGCGAGAACGCCGTGTCGTCCGAAAGTCCGCGAATGAGTGTCAGGCGTATGCCCATTGATCTAAGGTCTGCCATGAGGCGTGGCAGCATGTCGTGAACCGGTCCAAACATGGGCGCAAACGCGACGACTTCCGTAAGTCCGTTCTCTTTGGCCCATGAACAGAGGCCTGCGGTTGGATCAGTTGCTTGCATTGAGATGGTTTCATAGTGAAACATTTGTTAGCGTGTTGGAGGTTGATCGACGCGCCGCATTGGTGCTACGTTCTACAGAAAGATTGAGATGCCTGAGACGCAGGAATCCAATACAGGACAGCCGTATCGTAGAATCACACTCAAGCCCCACGCGCTCGTTCCAGCGGAAAAATGCTGACGTCCACCCCGCGCGAGACGACTATATGGTCCGGTGGACGTCCTGTCGGAGTGAAGCTATCCAGCGTGAGTAAATGCTCGTCCCACGCCGTCACCTCCGCGCGGCAGAGTGGATATGGCTCGTGAAAAACCGCTCCGCGCCAGAGACCGTCGGGTGTGCTGGAATAAAGCCGGTAGCGCTCGACGAGGAAGAATTCGAGTGAGCCGAGTGACGCAGGTGCCAGCTCCGCACCGGGCGCATATTCGTAAGCGCAAGTCATACCATTCGCCTCCTTGCCAAGCCGCGTGGATTCATAGCGGACACCAGCACTCGCCGTCGGGCGCGAGGTCATCTTCGCGTGCTTGTAGGGCAGATGGAAAAAGTGACGTGCGATCTTCACCGCCAGCCATTGATTTGCATCGAGCGAGTAGAACCAAACGCCTGGCACACCCGCGCTGTCATGCACGTAGGTGCGCAGATTCAGCTCCATGAAATTCGAGAGGCCCGGCACCGCTGGCAGCAAGCGCGGGCGGATGTTTTGCATGAAGAATGGGACGACTCCGAGATACGCTCGACCTTCGTAAGTATCCACGAACAGACCCTTCGGCAACGTTGCCTGAATGGCAGTAACGGAATATTCCCAGTGAAGGAAAAGCAGATTCCGCCACTGCTGAAACATCACTGGATTACCCGGCAGCCGTTTGCGAGCCGCGAGACGCTGTGAATCTTCAGGGATGCGCGGAGTTGCTACAGCAGTAGTCATTTCAGCCATGATAGCGGCAAATGGAGAGAGTGAAAGGGATGAGGTATCAAAAGCCCCCTTGAGGACACGCCGTTGCCCGTAAAATGGGCGGTTCTGGCTTAAAATCCACCTCGTTGGAAGTGGTGCGCGATACAGGGTTCGAACCTGTGACCCCTACCATGTCAAGGTAATGCTCTACCACTGAGCTAACCGCGCGGGTCGTTGAAAAACGAGAGGCGAGTATTACATCGCTCAGTCGCTGCTCGCAAATGATTTTTCAGTCTTCGTGAGATGGAGCATTTCAGGTTCATGAGGGAACCGCGTCCAAGCCAAAGCCAGGGAAGAAAGTAGTCTGCCGAGCTTCGACGGTCAGGGGATGCGGATGAGCCGCCAAAGGCTTGGCGGACTACTTTCTCCTGATCAAGCTGCTGCTGCACGTGCAGCTTCGTCCTTCACTTTCTGGGATTCTACACCACGCAGTTCAAAGACGCGGAGGATGGTGTCTTCGATCAAGTTGTTCGGGCAAGAAGCGCCTGCAGTGACGCCGACGACGATGGGCTCATCGCTCGCGAGCTTGGTGGAATAACTCGTGGTTTCAGCTTTGTGATGAAGATCAAAATGGACGATCTCTG
>JANYJH010000148.1 GCA_025361865.1 Phragmitibacter sp. | reverse complement strand
CCAATCAGTAGCATCCACAGCGCGTTCGTTTGACGGGCCTCCATGGGCTTCACGAGGGTGAGCTCGATGAGTGCGTGATCCTTGAGTTTGCGGAAGTGATACACGGTTCCTACCAACGGCACTTCGACCGCGAGGGAGACGCGGCCCACGGGCTTGAGTTGCGGTGTGGCAGACATTGCTGAGATGGCTTTCTTGCGGGCCTCTGATCCAGATGTTCTGCCTTGAAGGGCGGTGGATGCCGACGAATCCATGGCTAAAGAATTTAACGTGGAGTTGCCAGCCACTGGTGACGAAAAGGGATCTGCTGCTGCAGGAGCGGGCGAGTTTGTGCGCACATTTTTCGAGAGCAATCCATCAATGCTGTCAGGCGTGATGGCATAGGAGCCTGAACGATTAGCTGAGCTGGAAGAAGGTTGCTCTTGTGGTTTTGCTTTCTCTTCCCAGCCTTCGCTGACGCTGTTAAGCATCTTCCCACGGGTTTGATCCCGCGCTGTTTTGGAATAATCGCTCGTGAGCTGTTCAGCAGTTTCCATCCCTCGACGCGCAGCTTTGTTGTCTTTGTCTATCCTCAAAGCGTTCTCGAATTCTTTTTTGGCTCCGTCGAGATCACCCAGTTCCAGCTTGGCCTGACCCACCTCGATATTTCTTGCTGTGCTAGATACACCCCCTGCAATGTTCAACGTGCCTCCATTAATGGTCGTGCCACCCGTGTAGGTGTTGATGCCATTAAGATCCAGTGTCCCCCCAGTGTTGATCGCGTTGCTCTTTGAGGCGCGTGCATTGTTGTAAGTATTGCCCTGGGTCTGATTTGAATTTTGAACAATGATGCCGCCAGTGCCGAGAGTCAGCGTTCCAGCCCCTGAACTAGTGACCGCGCCTTGTGGCTCACTCTTTTTAGCGGCTGCTCCTTTGTCATCAAAGAACCCTTGGCCGATGTTCACATTATCATTCACGGCCAGTTGGTTGACATCCGCAGGCTTTGCTTCGGACTTGGGCTGGATGTTCACATTGCCTCCATTCATCGCCCAGTTGTTCGCCGTTCCATTGCTGATGGTGCCCGCGAAAGTGTTCAGCCCTTGCTCCGTCTGTGATTGCGCCCGCTGCACATTCCCTGAGTTGCTCGTCAGTAAACTCCCTTGCACATCGAGCTGCTTCTCCACCTCTGCATCTGCAATGGCAAAACTCTGCGCGGTCGTCTGCGGCAGCTCTTTTGCTCTCCCATCATCGCTACGGCTGAAGTAGCTCCGCTTGCTCTTCTTCTCGATCTGCTGCTGCTTCAGTTCACCCACCACCTTGTTCGCATTCGCCCACGCCACGTTCGCATCTTCCGCCTTTAAATCCTTGGAAGAGAGCACTCGGTTCAGTCGGGACAGGTCAGAGATCAGGCTCTGCTGTTTCTCCACTTCGCGGCCTTCCTCACTCACTTCCTCGACGTTGCCATCCCATTTCTTCAACTCATACGCCTCTGGCACCCAGACATTCCAAAGCGTGCGCTCAGCGGATAAACCCACCAGTTCGGGGTCATCCAGCTTGTGATTGGCCACCACAGATTTCGTGTCCGCTGGCAAGCGGTAAACGAGCCGCACTTGCTGGGAAAGCTCACCTGCGCGCATCTGAATCAAAGGCACGAGATAGACCAGACCAGCCTCCTTCTTACTGCCCTCGATATCGGCGCGCACGGACTGACCACCAACGCTGACTTCAACCAACTCGGCACGCGCAGGCAAACGAACTGGTAGGAACTGCAAGGCGCGATTCGCTATTGAATAGACCACGGTTTCCCAGCGCTCGCCGTTCTGGCGAAGCGCTGTGGTAATTTCCGCCAGCGTGATGATCGCTGCATTGCCCGCTGTTGTTTCCAGTTGATTGAAGCCGAGTTTGATCTTCGCCATATCGCCCGCTCGGTAATACTGAGGCCGCTGCAAACCATCCGGCAGATAAGGCAGCGAATCCTTCACGATGGACTCCGCGCCCCCTGTATCCGTCTTCATCTCACGTGATGAAGCGTTGTCCACGATGAGGAATCTCTGGGCTCGGCTGGCTCCCTCCACCATGACCACGGGCAGCGTCTTCTCACCTTCCAGCGGCAGTTCCAGATCCAGCGTGAAGTCCGCACGATCCAACACGTCCTCTTGAAACTTCACTTCATACTCACGGACTTCACCCGTGATTTTCGATTGGGCATCGCGCACCAACGCCCCGCGCACTCGGGCTTCCGGCAGGTCTTTGGGCAGACGCAACTTCACGCCACCGACCGCGCCTTGCTCAATGTTCAAGCCGATCTGCTGCGAAAGCTTCAATCCCTCATCAGTAGCCTGCGTGAGCAAAACCGCATCCACACTGAACTTAGGCGCTTGGCGATTCAACGTCACCTGAGCCGTCCAATCCTTCTTATCAATGGTCAGTGCCCGCTTCATCACCAGCGGCGGAGCCACGGTGATGACCGCATTCAACGCCGCAGGATCAACCTCATGCAGCTTCCGGTCACTCGCATCAAAGGAGAGCGATACTTCATCCGCAGCGTGACTGGCGATCAAGGCCGCGCCCGTGAGCTTCGTGAATGATGGTAACTTTATCGGCTCCAACTTCCAAGTGCTCGTGGCCTTCGTCAGCGTCTTCGCCACATGCAGCACCAACCGCGCTTCCGTGACCGCTTGGGCATCGAAGCGGAGGGAAAGTTCATCCGCTTGACGATGCCAGGACACTAGGCGCGGCCCGGTGAGGGATTGCACCTCAAACCCTGATGGCAGGCTGATCCGCGCCTCTGTCAAAGGCCCGGGACCCGTCTCCAAAGTGATCGCCGCGATGATCTCTGCCTTCTGCGCACTGAGCTGATACACCGCCTCCATGTGCGAGCTGCTCCGGTCCTCCGCCCTGGTGATCGTGTAGCTGAGCTTATCCTCATTCTGTAACCGATAAGTTTCACTGCCCAGCATTCCGACGGGTGCTTTGGCCATTCCGTTAGCGCGTTGCACGCCTGTGGTCGCTTGCGCCGTCACTTGAAAATCATCCGAATGCTGGATACCAAAAACCACGCTCTTCTTCACGGCTTCACCAGAAATCAGCGCGGCTTCACGCGATCCTGTGGCTTCAGCGAAAACCCGTTCCGCCAAGACCCACATCTTGAACTCATCAGCGACGGCGCGTGTCAGCGTGATGTCCGCTAGCAGATCCTTTCCTTCCTTGCGTAACGTCCATTCGCGGAGGTTCGGAATGTCCCATGATACGGGCTTCCATGAGCTGTCCAAGCGCACCGTGAATCGGCTGCGTTCCGTTCCGGGAAAGGCAAAGGACATCTCTGCGCTGGCCTTCTCCAATCGAGGCAAGACGCTGACCGTCACCCGGCTCTCCGCACTGGCCGGAGCTGTATCCGCGACGAGTTTACGGAAGGGCTGACGTTTCAAATCCAGCGTCGCATTGCTGCCCAGTGGCAGGGTGAAGATGTGATGCCCTTCCCGGCTCTCTTCCGTGACCATTCCCGCATTACCGAAGCTGGGGCGTCCCTCTTTCTCCGATGTGGTGAGCGCGATCAACCCCGCTGAAGCATGAGGAAGCGCGAGGCTGAGATCGCTCCAGCCCATCGTCTTCAATATCTCCAAGGAGACCTCCACGGCATGCGATCCTGATTGTTCGACTAGGACTTCTCCGTTTTCAAAGAGGGCTGCTTTGCCATCCAGCGTTACCTCACTGACGGACAAGCCATCTGCCTTAAAGCCCAGCGGAAGCTTTACCCAAGGCCCACCGCGCGTGACGACACTGAGCCGCGCCTTCATGACAAAACGATCCGCGAGCACCTCCGCTTCATAGAGCGCGGAGATGATGATGGCTTCCTGCGGTCCCGTTTCGGCTTCAGGCTTGGCGGGCCGCCGATTCTCTTTCGCCAGTTCCCACAGTCGTTGGAACTCCGCATAGTCGAGGTAGAAGCGATTGCTCTTCTTGAGATCAAGCGGTTGAGCAATGTCATAAGGCACGATCACACTGTGCGCGGCAGGGTCTTTGATTTCGGTATTCTCTGCATGAAGGAGCGAGCCGCAAAGCATCGCTAATGTGGCAACGAAGGCTCCACGGCACCCGTTCCCGCCCATCGCAAGGGGAGAGCGCGCGTCCCGCGTGCCGTGCTCTGCGTCTCGCGGAGCACCTCCGCATGGGAAATCGCCATCACCTGAGAGAGTTCCTTTCAGGTCCTCCGCACGCCCTGATGTTTTCTGCGGGACGCAGAAAACAGCACGCGGGACGCGCGCGCTCCCCTTATCAATCACCTTCAACCTCGTCATGGGCAGTTCCATCTTCATCAAGCGACCTCCTCGTTCAAGTTACTGACTCGAAAGCCAAGCGATGCGGCTCTCACTTCGACCCACTTCGCGATCCCCAACAACACCCAACCTCCAAATGCCATAAGCCAGCCAGCGAGCAGAGCATTACAAAACGCGAGCCACGTCGGAGCCATGATCAAAGGAATACAGGTCAGCAAGAGCCCCAGCACGAAGGTCTTCATCCAAGCCCGGCTTCGCCCCCAACGCAGGAACAGGGCCGCACCGAGTAACATCCAGAGCACCGCCTTGAACATCTGCCGCTCCCATGATTGATAAGAAAGCGTCCATGCCTCCGGCTTCTGATGTCCGCTGAACTCGATGATGCGGCCTGTCGTGGGCAAGGTGAGATCAAGGGCGATGAGGCCCGATTTGCGTCCATTCTTTTGGCCATCGTCATCACCAAAGCTGGTCGCCCTCAAAACTTCCACCTGTGCCCTCTGGCCGCTGCGGGTGGTCACCGTCGGAGCATCCATTAACGAGCGTTTCTTGTTCTCGATTTCAAGAGCCATCTGTGAAGAGGCTTCATCTGCAAAGCCTGCATTCCGTAAGATCGCTGGTGTTCCACCACTGGGAAGGAAGTCCACTTTGTTCTCATGCACAGAACATGTCTCAATAATGCCAGTGGCTTCGGCGAGAGTCCAAAGCAACGGCGGCATTCCTTCGCGTTCATTCACCACGGTTAGCCCGCTAGTCGTCTGATATTCCATCCCCTCCGGTGCATACACGCGCCAGTTTGTGCTCAGCACGGGAACGCTCTCGCCCACGCTTGGAGGTTCCAATTGCTGCTTTCCACTGCCGCCCCAGACGGAACCGGAAAGCTCATAGACGAACTTCACGGCGATGCTTCCGCTTTGCGCAGAGCTTCCGCTGAGCGGCACTCGCACTTCATCATCTCCGGCGCGCACGGGCTTCACGGCATTACCGGCGACGGCTGCGGAAAGGAGCGCTGCGCCTTTGGGCAATCTCAAGCCAAAGAACTGCTGGCCATTGTGCTTAACGATCAAAGCGGCCTCGTGTCGGCTGCTGCCGTCGCTGCTGAGGACGCTCGTCAGAGTCATCTGCTCCACCACGGCGCTGATGAGCGCGCTGGCTTCATGGCGGGTGGCGGTGATCTTCACTTCATGCGGTGTGACCCCATAGCCGAACGCGGCCAGCACGCGATGACGCGGCTGATAGGCTTCCACGGCTGGCACATGAACGGAGTCCAGCGGCTGCACGCCTTTGGTTTCATAACTGAGTTCGGTGTCCGTGTTCGCTTCGATGACCCATTCGCCGCTGAAGCGACGGGCGGTGGGGAATTCAAAGCTTGGTAGCATGGCTACCAATTTTGAATCTTGAATTTTGAATTTTGAATCTTCGGAGTTGGGAGCTTCTGTCTTCTCATTCAGCCTCCAACGCACATTCGATGTGCCTTGCAGCTCCTTACGCAGCGTGAAATGCCAGACGCCCGTGGCTTCATCGAGCTGTTGTTCGCTGATGAGCGGGGAGTCCACCCGTAAGAGCTTCGCGCTCGCGATAGGCAGTTTGACATCGAACTTTCTGAGCGGGGCGCGACTCACGGTGAGCGTGAATTGTCCTTCGATCTCGACTTGCTTGGCACGCGGTAAAGCGTAGGCGATCACCGCCGCGTCCAGCACGGGTTCATTGCGCGCGAGCTCGATGCCGAGCTTGTAATCACGCAGCGTGAACCACGCCATCTGGCCTTTTACGGGCGTCACGCGGGCATCACGACTTTCTAATCCACTCATCTCTGGCGTGGTGACTTTCCATGATTCATCAAAGTCCAAGGCCACATAACCGGAGAGGCGCGTGGCGGCGGGGAGTAAGACATTATTGATGGTGAACTTCGCGCCCGAGGCGTTCGGCTTGGCACTGTCTGCGGTGAGAGACGTGGGCAGTTCTTGCCGTGTCGCCAGCCACAGCGCGGTGCTTTGACCCTGCTGCAAACCTTTGGGCCAGGTGACTTCGAGGGTGGTTCCTTTATCTTGAGTGATGGTCTGCTTCCATTCCACGGGCTCACCGGCGGCGGCGCTAAGGCCGATGAACTGCTCATTCACGGGGACCGTCAGTTCGACCTTATTCACGCGACCTTCCTCGCCATGAACGGCGATGGTCCGCTGCATCATCATCTCATGCGTGGAGAGCGTGACTAGGTTATCCACGTCAGCGGAGAAGTGGTCGCTGAGGCGGCGAATCTTCACCGCGATCTTAGCGGGAAGTTGCGCGTAGTTGGCCTTGGCGCTCAGTGTCCCAAACGATGCCGCATACTTCTCGAAAGCTGGGGTGTCTGCATCCTTCGCATCGCCGGGAGTCTGATAGCCCAGCATCTCAAAGCCGACGCCGACTCTGATGGCGGAGTGGACGGAAATATGCGGCGCACCTTCGAGCCTGGGCACATCAATAGTGATGTCCGTGGGCTTCTCCATCGCGGGCGCACTGCGGTTCAGCAATGCCGTAAAGTCGGCGCGAAAAACTTGTGAAGCGGGGTCCAGTTTCACTTCGAGAAGCGCTCCTGATTGCTTCCAAGAAGCGATGCCATAGCCCTCCAGGTTCACCACATTCACCTCCGCATCAGAAAGCTGGAAACTCAAGGTCTGGCGCATCGGATTGCTCATGGATTGCACATGCACTTGCAGATGCGTGGTCAGCTCTGAGCCTTCCAGCAAAGTCACGGCTTTCGTGGTCTGCAACAGCGTGAAGTCCTCTTTGCGATTCTTGTCAGCAGACTCAGTCCAGAGCACATAAGCGCTTCCGCCACTCTCCGACGGGATCATGGCCACGCCTTCATGCACGGGCCAATCACCAGCCAAGTGGACGCCGTTCTCCACCCGTGCAGTGAGCGAGAGAGGCCGCAGCGGAACCGGAATAAAGGCGTAACAGTAGCCGTTCCGGCGGTTCACACTGGACTGGAATTCAACCGCTATGTCATGCGGGCCTTGGCCTTTCACGGCGATGCGCACCTGGTCGTTTTTGGCATCACCATTCTGGACGATGATATGATCGCCCGTGATGGAGGTAAGGATCGTGCCTCGGTTCCATTTCAGCGGAGGCAGCTCTGTCCATTGATCCGTGAGGCTGGTGACGTGCAAGACGCCTTTCGTCGTCACCTGAGTGGCACCGGGCGTGAGTTGGGCCTCCAGTTTTGCGCCTGTGATCACCGCGCCCACGGGCGGCTTCTCCTGATCCTCCGGCTTCACCTTGCCTGCGTCCTTAATGAGCGCTTCGTATTGCGCACGATCCAGCAGCACGGCATTAGGATGCTCTTTCAAGACCTCTTCAAGATGCTGCGACGGCACCCAGAGTTCCTTGCGGTCGGGAGTGCGATCTTCTGCGAAGGCGGTGGTGCTGAGTCCGAGCGAGCAAAGCAGTGTGATGAGCTTCGTTCCATTCTGAGGGGAGCGCGCGCGTCCCGCGTGCTTGAGTCTGCGTCTCGCAGACGATGCGTCTATGGTGGTGACTTCATCTGCAAACGACTGAGCACTCTGCGGGACGCAGAGCACAGCACGCGAGGACGCGTGCGCTCCCCTATTGAACAGCTTCGCAGACGCACTGTGTATTTTGAAAGTTCTCATACCACGCTCCTAAGTTCAGTGGATCACGATCACTTCTCTTCCGGTGTCTCGTCCGATTTCGGCACGTCCGTCACGTCGAGCTTCGGGAACTCCAAGCCATCATCACTCACGATGGGCGGCTTAATTGGCGGGACGACAACTGGCTCTGGAATCGGCATCTTCACGGGCGCTGTCGCTGGAATCGGAGGCAGGTCATCCTTCTTCGGCTTGTTCGCCGTGCGACCTATCGCTTTGAAGAAAGAGAGCACGAGGCACACCGTCCAAATCACGATCACCAGTCCCAACGCCAGCACCACGGATTTAGAAATGCGGCCATTCGCCGCGCTCACCATGCCCGTGGAAATCACTGCGCCCAAGCCGACGCCGATCACCCACGCGACTTTCTGCGTCAGGGGCTGGCTCCATTTGCGCAAGCCCCAAAGGACGATCAGAACGAATGCGATGGCCTCATAAATGAAGCTCACTTTCAGCGAACGGAAGCTCGCCGTGATGCCTGAGGGCGAGCCCAAACGATGTAACGTGACGAGCTGGCCCTGCTTCGGAACTTGGAAGTCAAACGCGGCCCGTTGCTGCTGCGGTATCTGCGGCTGAGCGTTCCAAGTCGCGTGCGGATGATCCATCTGCGGGCCGAACGCGGGGATGAGTTGATCCGCGATATTTCTCACGCGCGCCCAACCGCGATCCAGCGTGGATTGGGTCATCGCGCCATCGAACTTCGTGTAAAGATTTCCCTCGGGAAGATAGAGTGCGTGCTGCGCTTCCATGACCACATTCACATCCGACAGCGTTGGCGGCTCGATACTGATACTGCCCCACCAGCCCAGCTTTTCGCCGGCTTTCGGTGAAGGCATTTCATAAACGAAGCGCACGGGCGCAGCGGTCTGCGTCGCCGCCGCACCGCTCGGTAAACGAATGAGGATGTCATCTGATCCTTCGCGATGCATGGGCTGCTGCGTGCTGCCGTTCGCGAAGATGTCGCTGACCAGACGCGCACCCTTTGGCAGCTTCACGGTGAGGAATTGTTGAGCGTTGTTCTTCACCCAATAAATGGCCTCCGTCGTCTGCGCCCGATCCGTGGAAACCGCTGTGGTCAAAACAGCATGAGTGACGATGGCTTGGGGCACAGCGATGTAAGCGTTCTTCACCACATTGAGACTGAGCTTGAGCGGTTGAGCCTTGTATTTAAAGGCCAGGAAGACACCGCCGCGCTGAAGCGAGCCCCGCAATTCCTTGGGATCAATCTCCTCCAAGCTCTCCGCTTTGTAGTCGCGAATCTCAAGGCTGTCATCCTTCACGACGGCCACCTGACCGATCTCCTGAAACACGCCGGGCACATGAACCTGCTGGAGGTCCAGCTTCTCGTCCTTGCCCGTCGCGAGCGGCTTCTCGACACTGAGCGACAACTGAAATGCGCCCACCCGTTCATTGCGCAGGACGACTTCCCACAGCACATAATCCTCAGCGTTGGGCAGCGCGGCCTTGAGCTTGTCATCCGCTTTGAACTCCTTGTGAATCTCTTTCACGTTCGGGTCCACAAAGCGGATGTCGCCCGCGAGCTTGCCCGGCACGGCGAGAACAAAGCGATCCGTCGCGGCATAAGCCACGTCAAAGGCCAACGTCCAGGTGTGGCGCAGGGATTGTTCCTTCGCTTCCACCAGCGTGAGCACCTCCACATTGACCTGAGGATCACGCGCTTTGAAGGTCAAAATGGCAGGCGTCTTCGAGACATCCCGATGACGGAAAGCGAGCGTCAGTTCTGCATCCACAGTGCGGGCTTGAAGTTGCTGCTGGGCTTGTGAAAGATTCAACGAACTGACATCATCCAAGCGAAGATCGCCCACGTCCTTGGTCGTCACTTCAAGGCTGGAGTGAACGCCCACGCCGATCTTCGCCTCATAGCGCACGACGCCTTGCGGAGCGAAGACGGGCACGGTCGTGTTCTCCGTGGGATTGGCGCGCTGTTGCTGACCACGGACGGTAAAACTGGTCTGGCCGAGGGTTTGCTTGTTGAACTTCACGACCAGCGATTCTGCCTCGATGGCCCATTGATCTGCTGGCAATCCGACGACTTCCCAGCCTGTCCAACCGCTGGGTAAAGCGACGCGCGCTTCAAAGACACCCACGCGACGGATGTTGTAGTTGAAGGTCGCTTCGACGCGGCTGGTATCCCGTTTCACATGGAGAAGCGTGAGGCTTTCGACGTCCACTTGCGCCTTGGCTTCGGCGACGGAGAGCGAGAGCTTCGCGGGATGCTTCAGGAAGCGATAGCCGCCGATGGCGCTGAGTCCTGACGCGGGAGCGGCGGTCTGCGTCTGCTGCACGAGCCCTTCCGTCGGCTTCGGTGTGACATCGAGTTGTGGCTCAGCCGCGATGCTGATCTCCCCGCGATCCTGCGTCGCGCCTTCCACGGTGATCTCTGGCACGGACACTTCAGCGGGCAGTTTCGGCAAGGCCGCTTCCAATGTCAGGTTCACATTCCAAGCGTCCTTCACCGGCGCATTCGGCGTGATGGTGAGCTTTTGCTTATCGCCACTGGCATCGAGCTTCCAGTCTTTCACATCGCTGCCCGTGACGCCTTGCACGGTTTGTCCAACGGGAATGAGAAACACAAAACTGGCTACGGGTGCGCGCAGGATTCTCAGATCTATCTTCGCATTCGTCGCCAGCGACCCACCGCGCACTTCCGTGGTCAGCGTCGTGGAAGCCAGCACCAGAGGCGTAAGCGCCGTGGCCGTCTCCGGCTTTGTCCAAGAGACCTCGAACTTCGCCCCGCTGCCGAAGAAGAATGACAGCTCCGTATCGGCTCCGGCTGGCCTTGAAGTAAAGGCTGCCGCAGGATTCACTTCAAACTCAAAGCCTGCACCGGGCACGGTCGCGGTGAAGCGGGATACCGCCGCGCGGGGCAGTAGGAGGCTTACTGTTTGTTTCCCAGCGGACTTCTTGATCGGCGCATAGATTTTGAGCTTCAGTTCATAAATGCCTTTGTCGGGCAGGATCAAATCATAGCCGTCAGGCTTCGCGCTCAGAATGGCCTTCCCCGTGTCTGCTTCAGCGATGCCTGGCACCGCTCCCTCTTTAGCCAGCGGCAAGGTGAGCCAGCCTTTCTTGAAGGATTCGACATTGATTTTGGCATCAATCACCAACGTCTCCCCTTCCACATGGCCCGTGTATTCAGCCTTCGAGACCTCGCCATCCTGCGGCGGCTTCACCTCGTCTTCCTTGCGCTTCAGCGTCAGTTCATTCCAGAGTTCGAGGAATTCTTTATAAGGCAGGAAGACACCTTTACCGCCGTCCTTGAAGACTTTTTCAAGCTGATCATAGGGCACATAAACCGTGCGTTCACGTTCGCGGACAGGCTGCGTTTGCGTGACTTCTTGGCCGTTGACCTTCACCTCAATCTTCACGGGTTGACCGCCTGAAGCTGTAACCGTGGTGGCAGTGGCGCTCGATGTGGAGGTCGTCGGAGGAGCGGTCTCTTGAGCATGGATTAAACTCAGGAGGCTGAGCGCAGTGAGAAGTGGGAACAAGAACGGGCGCATGGGCGGAACAGGCTGTGCGTTGAAGTGAAGTGGGGTTTACCGCATCACGATTGGTGTGTGGAAATCTTGGAAAATTCCACGAGTTTTAGCAAGCACTGATTGCCGGTGATGGAAAATTTGTTGCCTGTGCTGGCTATAATTAAAGCTGGATGCCGATCTTGAGATCGAAACTCGAATAGTCCTACAGGGACGACAGACAATAGCCCACAGATTTATCTGTGGGTTGGCATCATGAAAATTCAAGTCCCGGCGGGACGACAGAAATTTCTTTCGTCCCGCTGGGACTATAGCTTCGGCATCCCTACACGACCCACAGATAAATCTGTGGGCTATTGCCTATCGTCCCTGCGGGACTCAGGTTGAAATTATTCGCGCCTTTCCTAGGCCCGCCATTCTTGCGGCGACCTCGCTGATTATTGAACGTCAGTCGCCACTTGTTCATGCGACTGGCCTCACGAACAGTTCTTGGAGAATCAATGAGCGGTTGAGGCTCGATTGATTTTGAGTTCGAGCCTCCTTACGTCGGCGGCTACTCGTGAACTCAGCCTTCCCAAATGATCTCGATCGGCATCTCCATGTCAGCTCGCAGGCTTTGAAAAACGGGGCAGCCGTGCGCAGCTTTTTCCAACAAGGGCCGCTCGGGATGATCCACGGGCAGCGAAATCCATAGCTTCACGGGGATGCGCACGATGCGACGCGGCGTGTCCGTGCTCATGTGCTTCTCCGCATGGGCACGCATGGACTTGATCTCAATGCCCTTCCGCTGGGCCACGATGCCCACCGTCGTCAGGATGCAGGTGGCCAAGGCGGTCACGACGAGATCCGTCGGGGAGAAAGCCTCGCCTTTGCCCATATTATCAGCAGGCGCATCGGTAATGAGTTCGTTTTTGGAGGGGCCGTGCGTGGCCCGGCAGCGGAGTTCTCCTTCGTAGGTGGCGGTGATTTCGACCATAATGGATGTGCGGTTTAGTCTTGAGGTTTCGTGTCTCCTTCGGGATTATGATCTACCCTGAAATCACCCGGCGGGTTATGCTCGGGGGCTTTGTCAGCTTCGGGATTGTGCTCGGGCGGATTTCCGGTGTGGCTTTCGGCTTCACGGGCGTAATCCTCCAGCGTCTTCTCTATGACCGGAACTGTTGGATCAACCGCAGGCACGGTGCCGGGTGGCGTTGGTGAAGGCTTCGGTTTGATGTCCTCCAGATCATCATCGCGCTCATCATTCCACGGATTATAGCTCTCGTTATCCCACTCATCAGGGTTCGAGAGAGCCTTTTCATCCTCGTCCAAGTCCTTGTAGTATTGAGGATTGGCGGCGCGGTCTTTCTTGTCCATATACCACGAAAGCCAGATACAGATTTCATAGAGGAGGATCATGGGCCCAGCGATCAAACCGAGCGTGAAAATATCCGGTGTCGGCGCGATGATCGCGGAGACGACGGCTATGGCGATGACGGCATAGCCGCGCGTGGCGCTCATCACTTTGTAACTGAGGATGTCCAGTTTGACCAAGGCCATCACGACGACGGGTAGCTCAAAGCAGAGGCCGAAGATGAGGACGAACTGCGTGATGAATTTTACGAAGTCAGAGATGCCCAGTGAGTAGGGTTGATTCACCTTCGGGGCGTCCACTTTAACGATGATGGATTGCTTGCCCGTAACGGTGCCGCCTGCCAACTGGATGACCTGTGAGGGGCCACCCACGGTGGGGTTCACGGTCAGGGTGCCGCCTGTGATTTCGATCTTAATCTCTTGCGGTGGAGGCGTGGCGACGGGGCTGGCGACGACTTTGTTGTTGAACTCATAGAAGAAGCCGAGGGCCTTCGGAGCCACCACGAAGAAGGCGAATGCAGCGCCGCACATGAACAGGCCGACGCCCACGCCGAGCGCGGGAAAAATCACCTTCTTTTCAATCGTCCGCAAACCGGGCAGGATGAACTGAAGAAGGAAGTAGAGAAGCAACGGACAAGCGAGGATGATACCCACCGCGATGGAGACGTTCATCGCCGCCATGAACGGACCGATGGGCTTCAAGTCCATGAGATTCACCTTGTCCCGAATGCCTGCGATCTCCAACGGGTAGAAGATGACCTTCATCAGCTTCTCATAGAAAATAAAAGCCACGCCGGCAAAAAGCGTGAGCGTGACGGCCATGCGAACGAGCATGGTGCGCAGATCTTCCAAGTGCTCCAGAAATGGTTTTTCTTCGTCTCCCTGCCCCATATCAAGAGCGACTTTTTCACGCACTTTAATGACTTTGCTGAACATCCACTTCCACATATCTTATGCCTTTGCTCCTTTGCGGTTATCCATCAACCAGATTGTTCATGGGATCAATCCATGAGCCGTCATGCGCGCATAAAGAGCGAGCGTGAGAGCGTCCTGGATGATGTTTTGGGCGACCATTTCTTTCAGTTCCTTCGCGGTGACGAGTTTCACCTCGCCGATGTGCTCCCCGCCCACCGGTTGCGGTTCGCGAACGAGGCGCACCGGGCGCGCGACGAAGAGATAAACGTGCTCGACGGTGAATCCTTGCGAACCGAAGAACCAGCCAAGAGGCAACAGCGTGGCGGACTCATCCAGCACACAGCCCGCTTCTTCATCGAGTTCCTGGATGACCGTCTTCACGATGGTCTCACGCGAATGTTCATCGTCGATTTGCCCGGCTGGAAATTCCCAAAGCGTGCGCTGCACTGGCAGGCGCTCCTGATGGATCAGCACAAAGCGTCCATCCTCCGTGATCGGCGCGACGGCGATGGCAGACTTCCGGTGCGCCACGGTCCAGCGCACCGGCTTGTCAGGACGTGCAGGCGTGAGGTAGCTGCATTCTTCCACCTGCACATAAGGCCCCGTGTAAACCATCTCACCCGGCAGCTTGCGCCAGCCATCATGGTCCTTGATTTCACAGAGCGGGAAGTCAGGCGTAATCATCGCTTAATTCCCTGACAAAGCCTTCCGCCAATGCGTAATCCGCCCGGCCACATTCGCAGGCGAGGGCGCTCCAATGCCTTTGCGAGCCGCTAGGGCCACATCCATCTTCAAGACCTCAAACGTGTCTGCCTGAAAGGCTTCGCTGAACTGCTGATACTCTTCCAAACTCAGCTCATGGAAGCTGCGCTGTTCCTTGATCGTATGCGCCACCAGCTTCCCGATGACTTCATGGGCCTGACGGAAGGGCACGCCGTTCTTCACGAGGTAGTCCGCGAGATCCGTAGCGAGCAACAACGGATCACTGGCGGCTGCGGCAGTCTTCGCACGGTTCACGTCCATGCCACAGACCATTTCCGCGAACACTTCCAGCGCGAGTTTGATCGTGTCGATGGAATCAAACAGCGGTTCCTTGTCCTCTTGAAGATCGCGATTGTAAGTCATCGGGAGGCCTTTGAGCGTCGTCAGCAGGCTCATCAAATTCCCGATCAGTCGGCCAGATTTACCGCGCGTCAGTTCCGCCACATCCGGGTTTTTCTTCTGCGGCATGAGGCTGGAACCCGTCGTGTGCGCATCACTCAGGCTGATGAAGCCAAACTCCGCGCTGGCCCAGAGGATCACGTCTTCACTGAGTCGCGAGAGGTGCAGGCCGAGCAAGGCGATATCGAAAAGCAATTCAGCCACGAAATCGCGGTCACTCACGGCGTCCATGCTGTTCTGCGTGACGCCGTCGAAGCCGAGCTGCTGAGCTACGAATTCACGATCAATGATCAACGTGGAACCCGCCAGCGCGCCAGAGCCGAGCGGCATCACATTGAGCCGCTTCTTCGCATCCTGCAAACGATCGGCATCCCGGGCAAGCATCTCGACATAGGCGAGCAAATGATGGGCGAACAAAACGGGCTGGCCCCGCTGAAGATGCGTATAACCGGGCATCACGGCATCGGCTCCACGCTCGGCGCATTCGATGAGGGCCGCCTGCATGGCCTGAGTGAACTGGAGAATCGCATCAATCTCATCCCGACAATACAGCCGCACATCCGTCGCCACCTGATCATTCCGGCTCCGCGCGGTGTGAAGCTTCGCGCCCGCTGGGCCGATGCGCTTCGTCAGCGTTGATTCGATGTTCATGTGGACATCTTCCAGTTCCTGACTCCACGAGAAGTTACCCGCTTCGATCTCTGCTTTGATCTCCAAAAGACCGCGCTCAATGGCTTCGCGCTCTTCTGTGGTCACGATGCCCATCTTCTCAAGGCCCTTCGCATGGGCGATGGAGCCACGAATGTCATGGGCGTAGAGTCTCCAGTCAAAGGAGACGGACTGCCCGTAACGTTGCACGAGCGCACTGGTGGGTTGTTGGAATCGGCCTTTCCACATGGGGCGGGAAGTTTAGGCGGCTGAGCCGTCCGCGCAAGAGCGGGACGCAGCTTGATTTAGACGTGATTCAGGTTTCTAGGCGACGTTAATCCCTCAGTTTGAACAATATTCATTAAATCAATAATATTCATAAAATATGATTGCTTAATTGACTATTGCTACTATAATTATTAGATGAAGCTCTTACTGCCGTTACTCAGCCTGATTGCCCTGACTCTCCTGTCAGGCGCTGCGCTGCCATTGGCATCTAGTGAGCCCCCGTCCCCATCCGCAAAGATGACCGTTGAAGGAGTCCTCAAACTGGACCAGCCACGCCTTCAGATCGTTCCTGATCCTGGGAGCGCCTTGCTCTTGGGTATCGCCGGAACGCTTGTGCTGTTCCGCCGCCGCCTGCGTTGAGATCGGAGTTCAGCGATGATCCCGTGCCAGCGCGGCGACTTGATAACCGCATTTCCCAGAGCGTGAAAGCTCCTCGCAACTCGCTTCAATGTGAATGCTCTTGCTCGCGGGCGTGAAGCCGAGCCGACGCGTGATGCAGTCTTCCAGCAGCGCGATGTGCTCATCCTGAAACTCCACCACGCGACCGCAATCCGTGCAGACCAAGTGATTGTGCTCCGGCTTATCGAGGAAGTTCGGATCGTAGTAAGTCTGATCCCGACCCAGCTCAATCTCCCGCAGGAGTGAGCATTCCACCAGCAGCCCGAGCGTGCGATACACCGTGGCCCGTGAAACCGTGCGATCAATCTTCCGCACCATCTCGTGCAGATCATCCGCCGTGAAGTGTTCCTTCGTGCTGAAGGCCGCCTCCACGATCACGTCACGTTGCTTCGTGCGCCGCAGCTCTTTGCTGGCAAGAAATTCATCTAGGCGCTGGCGGACGATTTCAGTCATTCGATGCGCCTAGTTTTCCCAGTCTAAAGGGGATTGTCAAACTGCGAACTGCGAGAACCGTCTTGCGGGAGTCCATCGGTTCGTTCATTCTGCGCTGATGCCCGCTTTTCATCGCTCTTTGCTTCCCGCGTTTGGATGCCT
>JANYJH010000110.1 GCA_025361865.1 Phragmitibacter sp. | reverse complement strand
GCCCCCAATACCTCACAAGCCCCCAAGAAGCCCCACGGTTAGAACCCAAGTCATCACTTAACCGTTCGAGCAAGACACACGGAAACGCTCTTTTTAGCCACCCGAAGCCCTTCAAAGGCGCCCCCTATCCAGAGGTGCCCTTAAGCCCTCATTGAACGCGATCCTCTAAAGAAACACCCTGCTTTATTCAGAAGTCCGCCCCACCTTGATTAAGAAGCGTTGACGAGTCTGGCCAGATCATCATCGTGGAGATGTTCCGTTTTCTCCCAAACAGCTTTTGGAATCGGCAGAGAGAATATCTCTTGGACATCAGTGCGGATGTCTTCATCGCCGAACTCCAGTTTTGTTTCGCGTGCTTTGAGTGCGGTTCGCAGATGTAAAATCATCATCTGCACGAAAAGTTCTTCCTCTGGAGTGGGAGGTTTCCGTATAACATCGACGCGGGCATTCAGCACTCTTTTCAAGCGCGGATTCTGCAACATCATGGACCACAGTTCACGATGATTCGTGGTAAGCGAGATGGCGTTTTGCACCTTCTTACTATGCGTGTCTTCTTTGATGGTATGAAGCGTTGCAAGCAAACCGATTGAGACAATCACTGTCTGAATGATCTCGAACCACTTATTGGCAAGCCAATCTATAAAACTCATGCCTCCATCATACCATGAATGGAGGCGCTATATTTTTACACCTGTGGAATATCGCTCTTGGCAGCGATAAGAATACGGCGAGGAACCCGAACCATTCTTTCATCAGGTCCGCAGGATGCGCCGAAAGCGAGTGCTGACATGGCTTTGTCTGTAATATCAATGCCGATGATGGCAAAGTCGCCGTCGTCCAATTCAAGAACGTCTGGACAACCTTTGAGAGCGGAAGTTTGCATTCCGTTGGCGTGAGGATCAGGGCCGAGTCTGCGGAGGAAGGTCATAATGAGACATCTAACTATTGTTAGATGCACTGTCAACAAATTCGACGACAATATATGCGGCGTGTCCTCCAGCAAAACACGCCATGTCATCTGTTCTCGGGTCGCGCAGATACTGCGTGAGGAACGGGAAAAGCAGGGCTTGTCGATGAACATGCTTGCTGACAAAGCCGGATTGTCCCAACAGATGATCAGCTATGTTGAACGTGAACTGCGCAACCCTTCTCTGGATACGCTGCTCTTGATAACGGAGGCCCTTGAACTGGATTTGTGGCGCGTTTTGAAGAAAGCCGCCGAAGCTTAAACTACCTTGCTATGACCTTCCCCACCTTTGGCATTTGGCGGCGTAAGAAGCCCGAGGTTTACGAATACAAGCATCGGTTCATTGATGGGATGGAAGGAGCGACGGAAGAGTTCTACCAAGGCATAGAAGGCGAACTCAAAAAGCGTGAAGTGCCGAGTATGGAAATCTCCCGTGAAGAATACTCAGAAGGTGGCTTTGGTTCATCGAAACGAATCTACCTGCGCATGAGACGTGAGCGTCTTGTCTTTGATGTCTGCTCCGCTCCGTTCGGTAAGGGCTGGTTCTATTCGTACCGCTTCGCTGAAATCCCCGCGTGTTTGATGATTTGGGAACTACTCCTCGCCTTCGCTCTTCTCGCTGGCCTCGTCTTTAGCTACATCCTCTTGTTCGGGGCTCTGTGGGGCGCAGTCATCATCGGTAGCACCCTCCTTGGCATCGGTGTCTTGTTACACAACTCGCGCTCTCTGAGTTTCTTTGGTCTGGATGATTTCCTGATGCGCTTGCCTGTCTTTGGCATTGTGTATGAAGTTGTCTTACGCAAGGAAACGTATTACCTCGAAGATACTCGCATCATGTATATGACTTTGGTTCGTGACATGATCGAAGCCCACGTCAAAGAGGCGGTGGCCGAAAAGGGTTTTGAGCAACAGCCCTTCGTGGATGCGACCCCTGACGTTCATCGTCAGCTCATGGGATTATTGAGACTTCAACGCACCGCCACATGAGCTGGGCCGAGGACAAACTCACCGAGCAGTTCTACCGCTGGGAACTGCGCGGGAGAGGCTGGCAGATGGCGGAACATCCCGTTTGCTTGGAGCCGCCCTTTCGTCCGTTCCTAGGTCACTTCGTGCCACCACGCCCTCAACGTGATGATGGGCGTAAACACACCTTTCTGAGTGGTTGGCTCAATGAGATGACCAAGGGCGCATCGGCAGGAGAAGAGGAGGACGATACGCCAACAGGTGAGGAAGAGGAAGAACCAGAGCCGCAGTGGTGGGAACGCAGGCAGATCGTTGAATCTCAGATCATCCTACCTCGTGAACGGAAGTTCCCCCGCGAGGCCTTTTCATCTCTGTTGCTGAGCCTATCCTCATGCGCAGAACCCATGTCATTTGAAGTGCTAGGCACGAGCACTGCGACGACGATCCAGTTTGCCAGTCACCCGCAAGACGCTTCCCTGTTACGGCGTCAGATCACAGGTCGATTCCCTGGCATTTCCATTCACGAAACCGACAACGAGCTTGAGCGTTCATGGTCGCAAACCGCACCCGCGCTCGCCATCGTTGAATTCGGTCTGGAACGCGAGTTCATGCTTTCGCTCAATCCTTCCGGCGATTGGCAGGCCGGATTGTTCGCCGCCTTATCAGAACTTCATGAAGGCGAGCTAGGCCTCCTTCAGATCCTTTTTGAGCCCGTGCGCCATGCGTGGGCCGAGAGCGCCTTGCTGGCCGTTACCGACGGCGAAGGCGGGCCGTTCTTCGTCAACCGTCCCGAGCTTGCCAAGGAAGCCTCGCAGAAGTTCAGTAGCCCCTTGTTCTCAGTGGTTCTGCGCATGGCGGCAAGCGCGGACGATTCAGACCGGGCATGGCGCATCATTGCGGAAATGGCGTCAGGGTTTTCCTCGTTTGCGAAGCGTGGCGGCAACAACTTCGTGCCTCTTGCGAATACCGACTACGCCACGGCAGATCATGAGGAAGATATGATCCGCCGTCAGACGCGACGCTCCGGCATGTTACTCAATCTCGAAGAGTTGGCGGCGTTTGTGCAGTTCCCTTCTTCTTCGATTCATACGCCCAAGCTCAAGCAGGAAACCGGACGCACGAGAGCGATCTCGCAACCCACAAGGGACGGCAGCATTGTCTTGGGTGACAACATTCATGCAGGAGTGGTGCGCCCTGTTTCGCTCAGCTTGGAACAACGAGTCAGACACACCCATATCATCGGAGCTTCCGGCACAGGCAAGAGCACGCTACTTTGCAATCTCATCCGTCAGGACATTGAGAATGGCGAAGGTGTTGCCGTGCTCGATCCTCATGGAGATTTGATTGAGCGGGTCCTTAGCATCATCCCCGAGCATCGCTTGAAGGACGTGGTGTTGGTTGATCCGTCCGATGAGCAGTATTCCGTGGGGTTCAATATCCTGAATGCTCACTCCGACTTTGAGAAGACCTTGCTGGCTTCTGATTTGGTATCAGTGTTTCAGCGACTCTCGACGAGCTGGGGTGATCAAATGGGTAGTGTGCTCAACAATGCCATTCTCGCCTTTCTCGAAAGCAGCGAAGGCGGCACTCTTGCGGACTTGCGGCGGTTCTTGTTGGATGTCGGCTTCCGCAAGCAGTTCCTCAAGACGGTGCAAGACCCCGACATCGTGTATTACTGGGAAAAGGGGTTCCCGCAGCTTGGCGGAAACAAGTCCATCGGCCCTGTGCTTACCCGGTTGGAAAGCTTTCTCGCCCCTAAGCCCATTCGTTACATGGTGTCACAACGTGAGAACAAGCTCGACTTCGCGGACATTACGGATTCGGGGAAGATATTTCTGGCGAAGCTTTCCCAAGGCCAGATCGGACGCGAGAACGCCTACTTGCTTGGCTCGTTCATCGTGTCGAAGTTCCAACAGACCGCAATGGCCAGACAGCGGATGCGGGCCGAGGAGCGCCGACCGTTCTGGCTCTACATTGATGAATTTCATCACTTCATCACGCCGAGCATGGCGGAGATATTAAGCGGAGCGCGGAAGTATCGCATGGGATTGACATTGGCTCACCAAGAGTTGACGCAGTTAAGGCGTGAACCGGAAGTCGCCAGTGCCGTGCTCTCGAATGCCTGCACCCGCATTGTCTTTCGGGTGGCGGATGGCGAGGCCAAGTCATTGGAGAGTGGGTTCGCGCATTTCACGGCGCGTGAATTGCAGAACCTCGAAGTGGGTGAGGCGATTTGCCGGATCGAGAGAAGCGATGGCGATTTCAATCTCACCGTTCCCCACTTTGAGGATGAAGATGAAGCCACAGCAACCGACACGAGAGAGCGTGTGATTGCTCTTTCTCGAGCGCGGTATTCAACACCGCGCGGAGAGATTGAAGCCGCAGCAAGAATAGGTGCCGAACCTCCCGCCACCATCGAGCCAACGGTTCGGGAACCGAAACCCATCATCACCGTCGCTGAGCCATCGCCTGCACCTGCTCCAGCAGCAGCGCCAACGTCATTGATGACGGATGAACTCCGTTTGGAACTTGCTGCCATCAAGGAGCAGTTGCAGAAGGTGGCCTTAGCGGAGGAGAAGCCCCAACCCGCTGAGCCCAATCTTCAAGCCAAACCATCCGTCAAAGCGGAACCGCGTGTGGTCGAATTGGGCCGAGGTGGCGATGACCATCGGCTGATTCAGCAGCGCCTCAAGGCGGCTGCCGAGGGATTGGGCTACCGGGCGGTCATTGAAAAGAGCGTGCTGGACGGGCGCGGCAGCGTCGATGTCTCCATGGAACGCGACGGCTTTTCGCTGGCCTGCGAAATCACCGTTACCACCAGCCTTGAGCACGAGTTGGGCAACCTTAAAAAATGCCTCGAAGCAGGCTTTACGCTGGTCGCTGCGGTGAGCAACGACGGCACCCGGCTTGACGAGTTGGCCCGTCTGGTGACGGCCAAGTTTGCTCCCAACGAGCGGGAGAGGATTCGCTTTCTCACTCCTGACGAGGTAGTCGTCCTGCTGCAATCTGAAGGGTTGAAACTGGCCGCGAATGCCGCACCGCCCAAGTCATCCGAGACGATTCGTCGGGGCTACAAGGTGCGTCGTTCCTACGTCACGCAGAGCAACGAGGACGCTAAGGCCAACGAGCAGAATGCCATGAAGGCATTGGCGGAGGCACTGAAAAAGAAGCTGCCCTAGTCCCCTTGCACCAATCCCCATTTCACATTGAAAATGTTCAAGAGAACACTTGTTAAGACTTGCCGTTTTATGCTTTTGCATTAGTGTGACTAATGAAACCTGAGCAAGTTCCCCAAGGTAAACGCGTCGCTGTATGGATAAGAGTTTCCACCGAAGATCAGGCTCAAGGAGAAAGTCCAGAACACCATGAGCACCGCGCCCGCAGCTACGCCGTCGCAAGGGGCTGGACAGTGATCGAAGTCTATGATCTGGCAGGCGTCAGCGGCAAGTCCGTCATGGAACATCCCGAGGCCAAGCGGATGCTCAACGACATCAAGCGCGGGCACATCACGGGCCTCATCTTCTCCAAGCTCGCCCGCCTCGCCCGCAACACGCGGGAACTGCTCGACTTCTCCGACATCTTCCGCAGCTACTCTGCCGATCTGATTTCCGTTCATGAATCCATTGATACATCGACGCCCAGCGGTCGGCTTTTCTACACGATGATCGCCGCCATGGCGGAATGGGAGCGCGAGGAAATCACCGACCGCATCAAAGCCTCGGTAGTCACTCGCGCCAAACTTGGCAAGCCCTTGAACGGAGCGGCTCCCTACGGCTACAAGTGGATAGACTCGAAGCTTACCGTGGAACCCAGCGAGTCCCCCGTGCGCAAGCTCGCCTATGAACTCTTCACCCAGCACAGGCGCAAGGGCAGCGTGGCCCGCCTTCTGAACGAAGCCGGACACCGCACCCGCTCAGGCAAAGAGTGGAGCGACATGGCCATTGGCCGCATCCTCCGCTGTCCGAGCGCCAAAGGCCTCTACCGACTCAACGTCCGCAAGGCGGTAGGTCCTTGGAAGTATGAAGTCAAACCCGAGAGCGAGTGGGGCACGTTCGCCGTCGATCCGATTGTGTCAGAGGATTTGTGGGATCAGGTCAACGGAGCGATGGAAGAGCAGGTCAAGCCGGAGAAGAAAGTGGCAAGGAAAGGCGTCCAGCTTTTCGCGGGCATCGTCTCCTGCCACTGCGGCACCAAGATGTATGTGCCGATGAGCACGCCGAAGTATGTCTGCTTCAAGTGCCGGAACAAGATTCCGATGCAGGACTTGGACGGCATTTTCTATGACGAACTGAAAGCCTACTTCATCGCCCCCGAGCGCATCGCGGCTCAGTTGACCAGCGCTCGAACCAAACTCGGCGAGAAACAGGAAATGCTCGAACTTCAAAACGGTGAAGTGAAACGGATTAAAGACGAGATGGCGAAGACGCATCGCCTCTACCTTGATGGCAAGCTTCCCTTCGAGCAGTTCAGCGAGTTCTTTGATCCGCTTCAAGAGCGCTTGAAACAGCTTCAAGTGAACCTCGCCAGCCTTCAGGGTGAAGTCGATGGCTTGCGCATGAGCAGTCTGTCGGCTGAAGAAGTCGTTGCCGAAGCTGAGCAGTTGTATTCGAGATGGGGTGAATTGGAGCGCGAAGAGAAGCGCCGGATTGTGGAGGCGATCTGCGAGAAGATCGTCGTTGGGAAGGACGAAATCGACATCACGTTCTGCGCGTCCCCCTTTTCTGAAGAACTAACAACAAACCAACAACAGCTCCTCCTCACGTCGGCTGCTACTTAATATCACTTCCCGATCTTCAACTCAGCGCGGCTTTCCAGCGCTTCTGCCACGGTCTTCCAACCGTCTGCGCGTTGGCCTTGGAAGAGATGCAGATACACGGCAATCTGCTCTCCAGTGTTGTCCTTCAGCATGGCGTCAATGCCCGCGCTGACTTGCTCTGCGGTCAGTTCCTCAGGCAAGTCATCCACCTGGCCTTTGCCATCATGCTTGATACCCGCAGCATCTAGGAAAGCGGTGAGCATGGGGACTTTACCCTTGAGCAACCAAAGCTGCAAAAGCTGTTCCGTCACGCCGTCGAACGGCTTCGTTTTAAGGTAATCAATGAGCCAGGCGGCCTGCTGCTCACGCGTCTTCTTCTGCATGAACTGGGGGCGCAGCTTACGTTGAGCTGCCACTTGATAGAGCGCGGTGCGGAAGGCTTCACGCGTATCGGTTTGGAGATAGGTGATGATTTCCTGAAGCAAGGCAGGGCTGATGGCTTGGGCGATGAGATAGGCTTTCATGATGTCTGGGCGGAAAGTGGGCGTCCCGCTACCATGCGAGGCGGGCGGGCGCAATCGTTTTCAAGCGTCCGCCCCGGTCCTCTGGACCAATGCCTTGAAGGCCTCCCCTGCCCCGTTAGAATCGGCAATAAAAGCCACCGCCGCACTGCGGGCCGCACGTTTGGCCAGATCAGGAAGATGATTCTGCAAAAACTCCCGCTGCGTTTCCAGCGATCCGTTCTCCCAACCGAGCTGCGAGCCCCAATTCATCAGATCCGTGAAGTTCACGTCTGCCGTGAGGTCCTGCCGCCCCACGTTCTGATAGACATCCCGGCCCGTGAGCACTTGATGCATCAGGTAAGCGCGCAGCGTGCCTGTGGGCTTCCGATGATAGAGCTGCGGGCAAACATCGCCATAGTCCAAGGTCAACATGGCTCCGCGTTTCCAATACGGCGACCAATCCCGCATCCAATTCAGCGCCGCCTGTCCCAGCTCGCAACGCTGCGTGCCCTTCCACGGCTTCAGCGCAGAGAACGATGCTTCCGCTTCCAGCTTCAAAGGCAGCAAGGCCTCGTGTTGCGCTTCATCCAAATGAACCTCGCTCCAAACTTGCTCGGACCACTGGACGAGCCGCACGGGAAAGGCATCCAGCAACTCATTGTGATAGATCAGTGCCTTGCCCTCACAGGCCCGCAAGGCTTCGCTGAGTTCAGCAAACCAGCGCACGCCGTAAGCGCCCACCTTCGCTTCCTGTTGCTCACGTAAAACGGGAGAACGTTCCACCATGACAAACCGCACGCTGCGCCGCTGCCACCAGCCCAGCTTAGTCAGCACGGCCATCGCCAGCGAGCCATCGCCGCCGCCGATCTCAATCACCGTGCGCACCGTCTTGTCCCGCTTCAATTCCGTCTTGAGCCAAGCCGCTATCGCCTCGCCCAGCGTTCCATCTACCGACGCCGAGGTGCTGAAATCACCGTGTCTGCCGATGGCTCCAATGCGCCGCGAATAGTAGCCTGACTTAGGATCGAACAACGCCCGCTCCATCCATTGCGAGAAAGGAATGAGCTCCAAGTGAGGTGAAGATGACTCCATGCCGAGCGGTAGATGTTAGGGGAGCGCGCGCGTCCCGCGTGCTGTGGTCGGCGTCCCGCCGGACACCCCGGACGGACGGAGTTCGAGAGAAGAACGAATCAGGGGCAAGCGTGTCTTAGGCGGGACGCCCAAGACGGCACGCGGGACGCGTGCGCTCCCCAGCATCTCGTGTTGAGAGGAAACCTCAGCCTCGGTTCGGGGCTTCGTTTCAACGGACCATAAAATGAGCCTCGGTGAATTCATCTGCGGTCCCTCGCAAACAACAACCGCAGGCTGTTCAAACACACGATCACCGTGCTGCCCTCATGGCCCAGCACTCCGAGCGTCAAGGGCACCAGACCGAAGAGCGAGGATAAGGCCATGAGACCAATGGCCCCGAGTGAGATGACGAGGTTCTGCCGGATGATGGCGCGCGCCCGCAGGCTGAGATCACGGGCCGTCAGCAGCTTCTCGATCTTGTCCTGCATCAAGACGACATCGCTCTGCTCCAAGGCCGCATCTGACCCGCGCGCGCCCATCGCCACACTGACATAAGCCGCAGCGAGACTAGGCGCATCATTGACGCCATCGCCCACCATCGCGACCTTTCGGCCTTTGTCAGTGAAGCCCTTAATGGACGCCACTTTATCCTCCGGCTTCAAGCCAGCGAAGACCGCACTGAGGCCCAGATCCTTCGCGATCTGTTCCGCTGCGGCGCGTCGGTCGCCAGTGAGCATCACCGTTTCAATGCCAGCTTCTTTGAGCTTCGCGAGCGTGCCTTTGCTGCCTTCACGAATCGTGTCCTGAAGGAGAATGCGGCCCACGAGCGCGCTTTGCAGCACCCAAACTTCCGTGAAGCCAAGGGGCGCATCAGGCACCTTCGTGAGCCATCCAGCGAACTCGCCCTGCTCCATCAGTTCACGACGCCCCACATAGCTCAGTTCTCCATTCACCAAGCCGCGCAAGCCCGCTCCCGTAAGGCTTTGGAACTCCACCAGCTTACCGACTTCCACGCCTTTTTGCTTACTGTGAGCGACGATCGCGCGGGCAATGGGGTGATTTGAGTTCGCCTCCATCGTCGCCGCAATACGCTCGACATCAGCCTCGCGACCTGGCGGGAAACTCTCGATGACCTGCACGCGCAGTTCGCCCTCCGTGAGCGTGCCTGTCTTGTCCATGCAGATGACATCCACTTCAGCGAGCTTCTCAATCGCCGCTCCACCACGGAAGAGAATACCGTGGCGCGCACCCCACGCGATGGCCGCGAGAATGGCCGACGGAATGGACAAGGCGAGCGCACAAGGCGACATCACCACCAGCAGCGTCATGGCCCGATAAAAGGCCGAGCGCGTCGCTTCGGTGTTATGAAACGGCGGCAGATGAAAGGCTAGCCACCAGACGAAGAACATGACCGTCGTGATGCCGAGCACGCCCCAGGTGTAGCGCGTGCCGAACCTGTCCGTGAAGCGTTCGCTCGGAGCCCGCAGATTCTGCGCGTGCTGGATGAGCGTGATGATTTTTTGTAGCGCGCTTTGAGCGGCGAGCTTGTCCACGCGCACCGTGACCGCGCCCCAGAGATTGAGCGTTCCGCTAAAGACTTCCTCACCCTTCATCTTCTCCACCGGAACGGCTTCGCCCGTGAGATTGGATTCATCCGCCGCCGTTTCACCGGACTCAATGGTGCCATCCACCGCGAAGAGTTCATCAGGTCGCACTTGGAGAAGATCGCCGATTTGCAATGCCGCCACTGCGCGGTCTTCCACGCTGCCATCGGGCAGAATGACGCGCGCCATCTTCGGTGCCGCTTTGGTCAAAGCATTGATCTCGCGGTGGGTGCGATGCAGCGCGTAATGCTCCAGCGCCCCGCTGAATGAGAAGAGGAACAGCAGCAGCGCGCCCTCTGTCCAGGCCCCGATGGCCATCGCGCCCGCAGCCACCGCGAGCATGAGGAAATGGATGTCGAGCTGACCTTCACGAATCTTCTCGGTGGCATCAATCGCCGCATCCCAACCACCGGCGATGATGGCGATGATGTAGCAGGTGACCCAAACCGTCGCAGGCAGCGCCGTGAAGTTTTCCAAGACCCAGCCGGTCAATAAAGCGACGCCACAGATCGCGGCCTGCATCGCGAGCGTCTGCCATTCCTCTAGGCTCTTCGCCTCGATTTCCTCTGGATCAGGCCAGGCGAACTCACGCCATTTCCAGAACTTCGGCGCCGTCGGACAGCTCGGCTTCTCGATCAGCACATGATTGGGCAACTGGCGCACCTGAAGGCTGAAGGCTGAAGGCTGGCCGACTGAGGAGGTGAAGCCGGGACCGCCGAACTGCGCATCCAAGGCCCGCAGCACGGTGTCCAGCCGCGCCTTGAGCAAGTCCGCATTCACCGTGCCCAAAGTGGCGATGCTGACCTTACGCCCCTCCGGGTTCAGCAGGATCGCCTCGACCCCGCGCTCATCCGCGAGGAAGTCAGCGAGGCCATCCATCCAGGTGGCATGTAGTTTTAGTGAGTCAGGCATGGAGTGCCTACAGTGCGGATTCCGCGCGGGATTGCAACCATGCACCCTCACCCGAATGCCGGTGCATGAGTCGGAGAACGAGCCGTCTCGGTCTTCCAGAGGGAGTGCAAGCGTCTCATCGTAGCGTTCGAGACCAACGCCAGCCCAGTTTACGAGCGGGACGCATCGGTCTTAAGTCTGGTCAGTTCTTCCGTGATGCCCGCAATCTGCCGCTCCAATCCAAACAGAGCCTTGCGGAACGTATCGTAAATGATACACTCTCTCAATGCCTGACTTCCACCCGCTTCCTGTCATTTTCTTTCGCACGGAAGGTGGCAACGAGCCGATGCGGGAATGGCTCAAAGACCTGCCTGCCGATGAACGACGCGCGATTGGCGAAGACCTCATGACCTTGCAATATCGCTGGCCGCTGGGGATGCCACTCGTGCGGAGTCTCGGTGACGGCCTTTGGGAACTGCGCTCGAACCTACCCACACGCATCGCACGATGTCTCTTTTATGTGCCGAAAGGCCGCATAGTCATGCTGCACGGCTTCATCAAGAAAACACAAAAAACACCAACCGAGGACAAGGCCCTGGCCTTGAAACGAAAACATGCCCACGCCCAAGCAGATGAAAACTAAGAACCCCCATGACGGGAGCAGTCTCGATGACTTTCTCCGTGACGAAGGAATTTATGCAGAAGTCGAAGCCGCCGCGCTCAAGCGAGCCATCGCACTGAAGCTCTCCGATCTCATGCAAAAGAAGAGCGTGCAGAAAACCACGATGGCCAAGACTATGCGCACCTCGCGAGCCGCGCTGGATCGTCTGCTTGATCCCACCAACACATCCGTCACCCTCGCCACGCTGAACCGTGCTGCCAAAGCCCTTGGCCGGAAAGTGAAGATTGAACTGGTTCCGGCGTGAGCGCTGTGCGGTCAATCTTCACCCGAACACTGGCGCATCCTCCCCGGTCAGTTCTTCGATCTCCCGCTCCAGACGCGCTGCCTCCGTCTTGAGTTCGGCCAGCTCAACCTCAATGCCCGCAATCTGCTGCTCGATGACACGCTCAAAGACCTCCGGCTCGCGCTCCGTGATCTGGTAAAGCTCGTAGTCCGGGCTTTCCTTGAGCGCCTCCGTCGCCTCGATCACAGCAATGATCTCCGCCTCCAGGCTGTTGAAGAGCTTTTGCAGTTGCTCCAGTTCATCCGTGTCGCCGAGATCAATCGCCGTCCAGCCGTGGCGCATCACATAGCCGGTGGGGTCATTGACGATCTGCCGCAGCGTTTCCAGATCACCGCTACCTTTCGCGGTGTTGATAGCGCGGTGACAACTCACCTAAAGGAGCGGTTTAGCACAGCTTTGGGCTCCTTCCACTCGATAGAACCTAGAGTTCTAGGAAGAATTCTTAGCACTGTTGTCTGTTTGCGGGCCAAGTCTGTGTTGCTGATTACTCCGTAGGCTTTGCCAGCTTTATTTGTCACCACTCCACCAGAACATCCATCACCCACACCTGTGTTTAATACAAAGAAACCACCATCTTCATGAACCGCAGTTATCACAGCGTCAATTTCTTGCGGGTGCAGGGTTCCAGGATAACCAAACACACTGACATGCTCACCATTTTTCGGCGCGGAATCAGCAAGTTCCAACGGACGGTAAGACGCAAGCATTCGCGAGTCCTCCGGCTTCAGAAAGGCGACGTCGATGTTATCCTTCAAAATACCAATCTTTGAAGGCTCATATGCCAGGGTTCCTAACAAGACGCTCCCAGACACCTTATGGAGAATCACATGGACGCCGTCGATATTATTATCATCGACCTTCTTCGGCGTCTCCCAGTTGGTCCCCAACGTGTGAGCAGCCGTCACAATTAAGGATTCAGAACCATTCTGAATGACCCAAAAACTACCATGCATTATCACCATTGGCGGCTTGCGGTATTCCGACTGCCCAAAACCCAAATCCTTCCAGTATTCGTAAGCCAACCCTAGGAAAAGTTTACCCGACCACTGGTTTTTCATCCTCCGCCCACGCTAGGACTGGCCGGAGAAACAGGCAACACAAGACTCCAATACGGAAATAGCGGATGCGAAACATGAGATTCATTATTTGATGACTAACATGCCTAAGGTTGCTGCTGTTCCCAGCAACTGCTCTGAGATTTGCGCGAGTCGTTTTGCGACTTCGGGATCCTTCGCATTTGCAGCAGTGACGGCCACGGCTAATCCTGTTGCGCAAAGAATGCTGATGACAATGATACACCCCGTCACAGGGTCACACGTTGGATGCTTGGCAAAACTAGGATCGACTTGCATCAAATGTTCTTTTGCCGTGTCTTCCGCCAAGACATCGCCAACCTTATGAGCATAAGCAAAACGAAGTGATGCCAGTTCCTTGGAGCGAGGCGAAAGCCGTGTTCCTTGCAGAGCAGCACGCAAGGCCATGTCATAATGACCGAGCGCACCATGACACTGCGCGATCAACTCTAGACACATGGCTTTGGCTTCAATGTTTTCAGCCAAAGGAAAAGCTCGATTAGCCGCATCCAAGGCCATCTGGAAATCTGCATCACCCTTTGCGCCCGCATAGTGAGCCAAGGCAAGCGTAACGTAGTCGGCGCACTTCACTGGATCCTGCACGTCGTATGCTGCAATCACCTGATCTGGCTTTCGATTAAGCTTGCTGGTGTAGATGTCTGCTGCTGAAGGTGATGATGGTGCCTGTTCTGCAACGACCCAAACTGGGTAGGCGACCAGCAGCAGATATGCCGCAAACGCATGGATGGGTTTCATAAAGAGGCGAGTTTACAGCAGGGGCGTGTCTCCACAAACAATAGTTTAGCCCCCTCTAAGCAGAGTTGCCCGACTCAGAAGGGCTATATTTCGCGCGACGAGCTTTATTAGCGCTAGGCGGTTCCTGGATACAAACGTGGTCGTTTATGCCTACGATACCTCGGACGTGATGAAGCGGGCAAAGCACAAGAGCTCCTCGCCCATGCGGTGCGTCACGGTGAAGGTGCGGTGTCGTGCAGGCGTCGTCAGCCCCAGTTTGGGCACCGCCCACTGGCTTTCGCCCCCATTTGTGCTTACCTGAACGGACATGACCGTCCGCGAACAGACCTGCCTTCTCTCCATGACGCCCGATGACCTCATCGCGGCGTTGGAGGAGTTCAACGAGAAGCCCTACCGCGCGAAGCAGATCGTGGAATGGGTCTTCCGCAAACGGGTGGAGACCTTCCCGGAGATGACGAATCTCTCCCCAGCGCTGCAAGCCAAACTAAGCGAGCGCTTTTATCTGCGTTCCCTGACCGTGGCGCGTGTGGAAGGTTCTGAGGACACGACGCGCAAGTTCTTGCTCAAGCTGAAGGATGGCCGCTTCGTGGAGACGGTGCTCATTCCGGCCTCGCTCTCTCCCGATGGGGAACGATCCGCGCGCCAGACGCTCTGTGTTTCCTCTCAGGTGGGCTGCGCGTATGACTGCAAGTTTTGCGCAAGCGGACTCGCCGGCTTCACGCGCAACCTGACGGCGGATGAGATCGTGGAGCAGGTCATCCAAGTGGAGAAGCACAGCGGTAAGCGCGTGGACAACCTCGTCTTCATGGGCATGGGCGAGCCCCTGGCCAACTACACGAATGTGACCAAGGCCATCACGGTGCTGAATGGCGACTGGGGCATAGGCATAGGCGCACGTCACATCACCGTTTCCACCAGCGGACTGGCCCCGCAGATTCTTAAGCTCGCAGACTTCCCCTTGCAGGTGCGGCTCGCCATTTCTCTTCATGGCGCGAGCGATGAAGTGCGGGAGAAGATCATGCCCGTGAACCGCAAATATCCTTTGGCGGAACTCTTCGCGGCGCTGGATTACTGGCGCACGAAGAAGAAGCAACACCTCACCTTTGAGTTCATCCTCATCGAAGGCATCAACGATACGGAAGACCAGGCGCATCGTCTCGGACAAGCGGCACGGGCTCAGGACGCGAAGGTGAATCTCATTCCCTACAACACGGTGGAGGGGCTCGAATGGAAGCGCCCCAGCGAGCGCCGTCAGGATATGATTCGCGATGTGGTCGCGGGTTACGGTGTGACCGTCACGCTGCGCCGTGAGAAAGGCCACGACATCGCGGCAGCGTGCGGGCAGTTGCGTTTGAAGGAGGAGACCGCGCTGGGGATTATCGAGTCGCCCGTGCCTGAGAAACGCCGCACGATCTCGGCGGGTGTTTAAACAAAGACACCCGACCTTGCGGTCGGGTGTCAAAGAATAACAGGCTATCTGCGCGGGTTACGCGAAGATGTCGGCAACCACCGAGCCCTTATCACCAACGGTGAACGGACGGCCTGATGGGGAGAAGACCACCTTATCAACAGGAAGGCCCATCGCAGCACCGATGGTGGCAATGTAGTCCTGCACGCTGACTTGCTTGTCTGCCACTTCACGTCCGTCCTTGTCGGAGGAACCGTAAACATAGCCGCCCTTTACGCCACCGCCTGCGAAGACGGTTGAGTAAACCTTTGGATAGTGGTCACGACCACCGTTTTCATTGACGGTAGGCGTGCGACCGAACTCGGAACCCATCACCACGAGGGTGGAGTCGAGGAGACCAGTGCGCTTGAGGTCACTGATGAGCGCGGCGAAGACCATATCCATCGTGGCACCAGTGGTTGACATGGCGGTGTCGATGTTGTTGTGCATATCCCAGCCTCCCATTCCGACTTCAACGAAACGGACACCGTTTTGCACCAAGCGACGAGCGAGGAGACAGCCCTTGCCGAAGCCGGAGTTGCCGTAGAGAGCCTTTGTTTCCGCAGGTTCCTGAGCAAGGTCGAAGGCCTTAAGGTCTTCGCTTTTGAGGAGCTTGAGGGTTTCGTCATAGAACTCGTTGTAAGCCTTCACGTCAGCGCTCTTGAACTTGTCACGGAACGCTGTGTCGAACTCATTCATCAATGAAAGACGCTTATTGAAGGAGTCTTCGCCAACGGTGGTCTTGATGTTCTGCAAGCCTGCGTCAGGGTTACCAATCGGCACAGGAGCATAAGCAGGTGGGAAGAAGCCGGAGCTGGCGTTGTTGCTGCCGATCACTACGGAGGACGGCAAAGTCTTCTGCACCTTACCGAGGAAGTGATGAGCCCATGAGCCGAGGCCTGGGTGAACGATGGTGCCACGAGGCTCATAGCCAGTGTGCATGAGGTAGTTGCCTGCTTCATGAACGCCCGTCTTGGAGGACATGGAACGGACAACGGTGATCTTATCCGCAACCTTGGCCATGTTGGTCATATAACCACCAAGCTGCATGTTGCCATTCGTGCTGATCGGTTCTTTGGCACCCTTGGTTTCACCTGTCTTTGGATCCCAAGTGTCAATGTGGGTCATACCACCACCCATGTAGAGGTAGATGACGGCCTTGGCTTTGCCGCCTTTGCCAGCAGGGGCTGGTTCGGCAGCGCCCATCGCTTTATCGAGGTGGCTGAGAACGCTGACGCCGAGAGTCGTCTTAGCGGTGCGAAGCATGAATTCGCGGCGGGATGCGGTGTCCCACTTAAGGAATGGATTGCTCATAATAGTGTTTGTTTCCGTTTGATTTGATTTTTATTGAACAGGTTTTACTGCATGAAGGTGAACTCGCGGGTATTGATGAGCGCCCAAATCATGTTGCTGTAGCCTTCTTCGCCGTGAGCTTGAAGCTCCTTTTTGGCGAGGTCCTTCTCACGGAGAGTTGGCTTGCGGCTGAGGATGCTGAGGAATACGATTTCCGTTTTATCCTCGGGGCTCTTCGCCAGTTTAAGAGTGCGATGGATCAGGGATTCCTTGTCCGTGAGGAGTTTTTGCGCGTCGCCGTTCATCATCATCAAAACCTGTGGAACGCTGCCCGATTTGGAGGCACCGTCGATCACTGTGCGGTCGGACTGACCGAATTCGCGGAGGAAGTGACCACCTTGAGTTGGCTGTTCAAGTTCTGAGGCGCGCATGAGTTTCATGTTGCCCACTTTGACGATCATCATGTCTTCGTCTTCCATCTTTTCCATTGCGGCTCCGGTGCCTTTTTTCTTGGCATCGTCTTTATTCGCCATCGCAAGGCTTCCACCCATTTTCGCAGCTTGCTTCTGACCGAGGGTCTGGAGCGCTGTTACCTTGGAGATGAGAGTCTGAGGGGTGGCTTTTTCGAGGTCAAGATCAACGGAGCGGCCGTAGAGGTCAGCTTCCGTGTTCTTGATGGAGTCCACCTTATCACCTAAGACGAGGGTCATGTAGGAATCCCAAGCCTGTTCAGCCGAGAGACGACGAAGAACCGGACCTTGGAAGTAGTAAGGCTCACCCATCGCCAGTGCTTCAGTGGTGGCTTCGCTTTGGTATGCTTTCGTGTTGTAAACAACGCGCATGAACTCTTTAAGATTGAACTTCAGACGAACCATTTCGCTGGAGAGATGCTTGAGCAGTTCTGGATTGTAGGACTCATCTGGATTGTCGATGCTCTTGACGGACTGAGTGAGCCCAAGACCAAAGGCCCGCTGCCACATGCGGTTGGCGATGGTCATCGCAAAGCGAGGATTCTGTGGATGGGTCGCCCATTTGGCAAAAGTGTTGCGAAGTCCTTCGTTCTTAGCCGCCGCAGAAGCTGTGGCCGCAGCGGAGGTGGCCGCTTTTGCTGCCGTCTTCTTGCTGGTGGATTTAGAAGTGCTGGAAGTTCCGAGTTCTGCTTCAGCATCCTTGTAAGCTGGATTTTCCTTGTCCTTCGGGGACCAAGAAATCAGCTTGGGAGCAACTGGATCATTCGGGCTGGCATCTTTGTATTTGTAATCAGCAGGAAGTTTCATGCCGTTTTGATCGCGATCCTTAATGGACATGCGGTTGGCAGTGAAAACGTTGCGGACAGCATTTTGAACCTGAATACGGGCTTCTTTTACGTCCTTGCCCTGCTTCTCCATCATGTAGGTAAGCTCTTCAGTGAGCTTCTTCTCTGGATCGCCACCAGCAAAATCTTTGCCGTTCAAGCGGGTCGTAGTGGCACCAAAGAAAGAGGCCATTTGATAGAACTGCATCTGTGTCCAATCCGAGAAAGGATGGTCGTGGCACTGAGCGCAAGCCACATCAGTTCCGAGGAAAACCGTGAGGGTGTTTGCAAGGTTGTCCAACGGCATACCCGAGTCACGAAGAAGGTATCCGGCCGCACCATTGTTCCAAACCTTGCCTTCAGCGGTGAGCATCTCGAAGACAATCTCATTGTAAGGACGGTTCGCGACGACTTGCTGCTTCAGCCACTGGGCGTAGTTCAGAGTGCGCACTTGGTTGGTGCCTTCCGTGATGCGGAGCATGTCTGCGAAATAGTCATACATGTGATTCACGTAGCCATCGGAAGCGAGGAGCTTGTCGATGAGCTCGGCGCGCTTGGTGGAGCTGGCGCTCTTGATGAACACGCTGGTTTCAGTGTAGTTCGGGATACGACCGACAATGTCCAGATAAACGCGACGGATGAACTGCTCATCGGTGCAAGGAGGATTTGGCTTGAGAGCCGTTGGAGTCGGGGTCTTGACACCTTTCTTTGCGTCCTCGGCGACTTGCTTTCTCCATGCTTCCGCGAGCTTCACATTGCCTTTTTGCAAACCCATCGCCACTAATTGGTCGATCTTGCCTGCTGCTTGAGCGGCTGTGGCATTGGTAGGAACCTGGGCTAAAATGTTTGCGTTATCAGCAGGAGCCATCGTCTTGGCTGCTTCCTGATCCTCAGCGGAGAAACGTGACAACGGCAGGGGGTGAACACTTCCATCAGCGGTCTGAATGTAGATGGTCTCGCCATCAAGCTTAATGAATGCAGCTTCCACTTTGCGGCCTTGGGCGTCTGTCCAAGTGCGCGTGGCGGCTGACGCCGTCAGAGCACCAAGGGCAAGCGCACCAATTCCGGTGAGCAGGTATTTGTTAATTTTCATGGGTAGGTTGGGTGTGAATTCCAGAATTGGACTCTCAATATTTAAAACGATTGGCCCGCAACTTTATTAGATTTCCGGTTATTTTCACGGCAAATTTTATAAAAAACTTCCAAATGTCGCTGAAGCGGACGGAAGATCTCTTTGAACTTCCTCCAAGCGATAGCCGAATCCACTGCCTGCCAGGGTGCTGAAGTCCAAGATGCCGTTCCTTCGACGATACATGCCTGGATGAACCGCTTCTTCCGGCAAGGACGCGTCAGGATAGAACTGCATCCCATTGCATTCCACGCCCTGAATCGTTCCAGCGTGGGCTGCCAGCCGGACATGCGGCACCATCGCCAGCATCGGATTGGTAAGATCCTGCACCATGAGGGGCATTCCGTGAGCCTTTGCCCAGCAGAGGCTCAACAAGGCCCCCGTCTGGGTCTTACAAGTCTTCAGGGCCACGCCAGACCACCCCAGGCTGCGGCCGAGTTTTACAAATTCCCAGTCATGCGCGCTTTCATCCAAGAATAACGGCTTGCGTGCTGATACCGATCTCACATCAATTTGATGTTCTTCCAAGTCATAAGGAAACGGCTGCTCCACATATAGCGTTCGCGCGTAAATCTCAGGCTCTTCTGCCAGCAAGCGATCCAGAATTCCGTTCACGTAAGCCGGATCATGGACCGTGCAGTTGAAGTCCGCACTCAGCCAGCGCAGACCATTGGCGAAGCCCAGCTTTCCCACGTTCACCATGCGGTCGTAATCCCAAGCCGCATCTGTTCCGCGCAGCTTCACCTTGAGACAGGTGAGACCATCTTGTTGAATCCATTTCTTCAGCGTGACCGGGTAACCGTCGTGGGGTTCGGCACCCGTCAGATCCTTATCTGTCAAGGGGTCCAGACCTCCTACCAGATGCCATACCGGCAACTGTTTCGGTGCTTCTTTGACCAGAAAGTCTTCGGGGTATTTTCCCGAAAAATCTACCGTTCCACCTTGCTCTGGTTCGAGGAACGAGGCCAGATCACGGGACATGTATTGGGCATTATAGGTCTCGTAAATATCCTTTCCGAGTAAGTTTCCAAAAGCATCGTGCAAGGCAATGTCAAAAGCGCTGAGACAAACAAGCGCCGCCAGATAAGGCATCGGTTCACCTCCGTCTTCGAGATCTGCCGCAGCGAGTTCCTTCATCAGGGCTCGCTTCTGAAAATCATAGCCGACCTCCATTGGGTGCCCCCACGATTTAAACTTTACCAATGCCGCCGCCAGTCTCAACGAGAATGCTTGGGAGCGCTTAGTCCGCTCAGCCACACTGATGGAACTCGGCCATGTCCATGAAACGCTCAGCGGGGTCTCCCCCCAGCCTACGGAGGCCTTCCCCGCACGATCTTCGACTTGCACACAGACTCGGAGGCACACAACACTCGTTGTCACCTCGGGGCCAAACTTCAGCGGAACTCTTAGGCTCACGGGGAGGAAATAGACCCGCGCGGCGGTAATTTCGATGTCAGTGCTTAAAGTCATAAGATGCAGTTTTTATAATGAGAGGCGCTTCAGAGTAACACGGGCATTAGCATACTGTTCTTCCGCGGCGTGTGAGTCCAATGAGCGAGTTCTGTTCTGAGTTGGTCCATCCTCCATTCATTATTGTAAGGATCATTGTTTAATAAATCCAACCTATCATTGTATTGTAAACATTTTCCATTATGGTTTTTAGTTGCGCCTTCTTCTAAAATTAGGTATAGTTATGGTAATTACTTGCTATTTCTATGAAAAAGCTGAATCCCCCATTTCTCGCCTTAGTTATGAGTGCAACTTTGCTTTGCGCCTGTTCGACCCCTAAGACAGCTCATAAACCCGCGAAGCTCGAAACGGGAGTGCAGTATGAAGTGCGAACCGCTCTAGCAAAAAATGAATCCTTCGTGCCGAAGGACATCCCGCATTATTACTTCAGCTTAGATGTGCCACCGAATATCGCATCGACAGATGATAGCTCGGTCGAAGATGATAAATCAACGGAACGCACGGTTCGCACCACCGCTTACTGTCACTCCGAGGGTGATCACATTCGATACGGTCATCAAACTGCCGCAGGAGGCTCCCTGAAATTTGGTTCTGTTTGTAGCGCGGCTGCAGATTGGTCCCGATATCCCGTAGGAACGAAGTTCCGCATCTCCAATCAACCCGGCGTCGTTTACCAAGTCGATGATTATGGCAGCGCCCTAGTGGGGTCAGGAACCATAGACCTTTACCGTCCAACACCCGGATCAATGGATGCCTGGGGGGTGCGCGAAGTCGCCATCGAAATCATCGAATGGGGCTCCTATGAAGACAGCGTAAAGTTAATGACCCGTAGTGCCCACTACCCGCATGTGCGCCGGATGCTACTGGATATTCAACGACACAAAAATCAGAATGTCAGCAAGGCTTCGCAGCCTGAGACATCGCCAAGATTGCTTGTATCAGCTAGCGTAGCTTCACTTTAATTCGGATACTCTTAAGAAGAGTTTAAGTCACCCTTAGATTTAAAAGTTCTCTTCGAAAAGCGTTTCGATAAACTTACTTTAGCTGGGATTCTTTGCGCTGCCATGCGCGATACGTATCTATTAGGGCAAGAAGATATTAGCCGCACACTCGACCGTGATATAAGGATTTGTCTTATATATTTATAGGCACGATGTGACAAGTTTTTATCCTGCTTATTCCTTTAGATAAAAAAATTGTTTTGTTTGAACAAAACATCGCTTGCAATGTCAAACCTTACACGGTAGCTGATACTACCCAGACAAGGGGTCTTGTTCAAAGTCGAACAGGAACAATCAAACGATGAACGAGGTGCGCCATAACTCTAAGATGATCTGGATCAACGGGAAGCTGTTACCAGAGGACGAGGTGCGTATTTCCCCATTGGATCGTGGCTTCCTTGTAGGGGAAGGTGTTTTTGAGACCCTCCGTTCCTATAATGGTCATCCTTTCGCAACTAAACTTCATTGGCAGCGTTTATGCGATTCATCCAACATTTTAGCACTCACCCCCCCCACAGAAAGCGTATTCATTTTTGCAGTGAAGGAAACATTAAGAGTTAATGGCATAAAAGAAGCGCGCATCCGAGTCTCGCTCAGCAGAGGTATTGCCCCTGATTCCGCTGAAAACATCATGACCGTAAGCGTAATGCCAGCGCCACTTTGGCCAACGACATCCGTCGTGAGCACGGTTCCGTGGACGAGGAATGAACGCAGCCCACTGGCGGGCGCGAAATGTCTTTCCTACGCCGAGAACACCGTGGCCCTAGCCTACGTCAAAGCCAGAGGCGCTGACGAAGCCATCTTCTCCAATACACGCGGAGAGGTCTGTGAAGGTAGCACTTCCAATGTTTTCTTTGTTCATGAAAACCAGCTTGTTACTCCCCCGCTGTCATCCGGTTGCTTGGGAGGCATTACTCGGACGATTGTTTTGAACCTTTGCCGCGAACACGGCATTCCAGTAGAAGAAACCTCATCAACCATGCAGTCATTTGTGGCTTCGAGTGAAGCTTTCTTAACATCAACCACTCGCGAAGTTCATCCAATCTCGAGAATCGACGACCAAACAAAAAACTGCTTTCCTGATTCAATAACCGGACAGGTCGCAGCCTTGTTCAAAAATTTCATTCATCAGAGCTTTCCTTCATAAATCGTTGATTTTAAACAAAAATCACTTGCCTAATGAAGCAAAAAACCCAAAGAACTAGAACCTAATAACTATATGGCCAACGACAACCCAAACAGAAACATCACCCGCATCGAAAACCCTGGCGACGGCGAAAAGCGTGCCGTAAAGGGCTATGAAGTCCGCATCTATCGCAGAGGTCAACGCTTCAACCAATTCTTCGCTGATGATGCTTACGGCAACAAAACGAAGGCACTCGCTGAAGCCCGCACCGTTCGCGACAAGATGGAGAAGAAGCTTAAGCCTTTCTCTCGTAAAGAATTGGCGATGAAGGTCACCAAGCGCAACACCTCCGGTGTGCGTGGCGTTCGTGTTCGCAAGACCATCGTGACGAAGAACGGCAAGACCTACACTTATGAGCACGTCGAAGCTTCCTGGAGCCCCGTCCCCGGTGAAGTGATCAAGAAATCCTTCTCCGTAGAGAAGATGGGTCTTGAGGCTGCTTGGAAGTCCGCCATCGAAATCCGTGAAAAGGCTGTAGCTAAGCTCAAGGGCTAGATCGCATCACATTTCGCGAAAGCGGGTTGCTAGATGAGCAGGTAACGAAACCGCTTTGCTGCGACTCGCATCTCCGCGAACGAGTTTAATCTCTCGCTATGAGCAGGACAGCAGTTCTGCTCATAGCGGAGAAGTTCTTGATTCGCCTTCCCCGCTAGAGCAGGAGCGGCCAGTTTCACCAAGGCTATCGCTCGGCCTTCTTCATCCGTGCCCCAGCCGAGAAACTCGGATTTGCGGGCGTTCGGTGTCACTTTCACCACTACTTGGGCTCGCTCGGAGTTGGCGGAATTGTCTTTCATTCCCCTGAATGTAAGAAACGATGGCTCCGATACGAATTGGGAATGGCTCGTTTGCCAAACAATCCGCATTCAACAACCCAACCAGCATCCCCTTGGCCTCAGGCCACCTCATCGCCGCCCATGAAAGCATCCTTATTCTCACTGTTCGCCATTGTCAGCTTGGCCCTTTCGCCCTCCATGCACGCTGAAGACGGCTGGGTCTCCCTCTTCAATGGCAAAGACCTCACGGGTTGGAAATCTAATGTCACCACGGAAGAAAAGCCTGAAACCAAGGCGGATGTCTTCACCGTCGAGGATGGAAAACTGAAAATCAGCGGCGGACGCGCTCATATCTTCTACATGGGTCCCGATGGAGCCGCCAAGTTCAAGAACTTCGAGTTAAAGGCCAAAGTAATGACCACTCCGGGTGCCAACTCCGGCATCTATATCCACACCGCTTTCCAAGAAAAAAGCTGGCCTGCTCAGGGTTATGAATGCCAGGTCAACACGACCCACACGGACATCAAGAAGACCGGCGGACTCTACGCTGTGCAGGATGTTTTGAATGTCGCGCCAAGCGTGGATAACGAATGGTTCGACTATTATATCAAGGTCGAGGGCAAGCACATCACGATCAAGATCAATGACAAGACCACCGTTGACTGGACAGAGCCTGCCGATTGGGATCCCAGCAAGACCCTTAAAAACATGGATGGCCGCAAGCTCAGCGAAGGCACCATCGCGCTTCAAGGTCACGACCCGAAGAGCACCACTTTCTACAAAGACATCTTCATCAAGCCGCTTCCCTAAACGGCTGCAAAAATCAGTGATATGACGGCCACGCTAAACCGCGTGGCCGTTTTTATTTGCCGTTTGCCCGGCTATTCTGGAATGATCAATGCTCTACGAAGGAGAGTTCTCTTGCCGACAGGAATTATCTTGCTAGCTCTATCACCCCTATGGCCGCCGCTGCGAAAACCACACCGAAACACGCCGATGCACCCATCAACAAGGCGCTGACCCGCGATGACAAGATCAAACTCTTCCGTCAGATCAGCCGCATCCGCCGCTTTGAGCAAATTTCTCTCAAACATTATAACGCGGGTAAGATGGGCGGCTTCCTGCATCTCTACATTGGCCAAGAATCCGTCGCCGTCGGCTGCGTCTCTCTCATGGGACCGAACGATCATGTGATCACCGCCTATCGGGATCACGGCCACGCTTTGGCCGTCGGTATGGGCATGAATGAGTGCATGGCTGAGCTTTTCGGCAAGAAGACAGGCTGCTCCAAAGGCAAGGGCGGCTCCATGCATTACTTCGCTCCTGACAAGAACTACTGGGGCGGTCACGGCATCGTCGCTGGTCAGACGCCGCTGGGTTTGGGCCTCGCTTATGGCTTGAAATACAAGGGTCTCAAAGGAGCCGCGATGTGCTTCATGGGTGATGGCGCGGTCAACCAAGGTGCTTTCCATGAGAGCCTCAACCTCGCGGCGCTCTTTGATTTGCCTGTCATCTACATCATCGAGAACAACGGCTACTCGATGGGCACCAGTCAGGCCCGTTCCAGCTCCTACACCGGATGCCTCGCCCAACGTGCCGAGGGCTACGGCATTGCTTGGGAGCAGCTTAACGGCGAAGATGTCTATGAGGTTCGCGCTCGCGTGCAGGTGGCCATGGAGCGTGCGCACAGCGAGTCCAAACCGACCGTCTTGGAAATCGCCACTTACCGCTACTACGGCCACTCCGTCGCCGACGCAAACCACAAAAAATACCGCACCAAAGAAGAGATCGAGCGCTACGAACGCGAGCATGACCCAATTCTCATCTGGCGCGATCACATGATCAAAGAAGGCATCCTGACTGATGCCCAAGCCACAGAAATCGACCAGGAAGCCTTCAAAGAAGCCGAAGCCGCCGCCGTCTTCGCTGAGAAGAGCGATTGGCCAGATCCGAGCGAAATCTTCGATGACGTCTATTGGGAAGTGGATAACCAGACCGTCGCCAGCCAGTCTGGCCGACACTTCTTTAATGACTAATTTTTAATCTCGCTACTGACTCACCGATTTACCGACTTTTCCCCATGCCCCGCCTCATCGAATACCGCCAAGCCATCCGTGAAGCCCTTGACGAAGAACTCGCCCGCGATCCGATGGTCGTGCTCATGGGTGAAGAAGTGGCTCAATACAACGGAGCCTATAAAGTCACTCAGGGCCTCTGGGAGAAGTGGGGAGACAAGCGCGTCGTGGATACACCCATCAGTGAAGCAGGCTTCATCGGCATGGGCGTCGGTGCCTCCATGCTTGGCATCCGCCCCGTCATGGAGCTGATGTTTTGGAGTTTCTACACCGTCGCTTGGGATCAAATCATCAACAATGCGGGCATGGTTCGTTACATGTCCGGTGGCCTGATTAATTGCCCCATCGTCGTCCGTGGTCCGGCCAATGGAGGCACGGGCGTCGGCGCGACCCATTCTCACACTCCCGAGAATATCATGGCCAGCTTCCCCGGCATGAAATGCGTCTGTCCAGCCACGGCACGCGATGCCAAGGGCCTGATGAAAGCGGCCATCCGCGACAATGATCCCGTCATGTTCATGGAGAACACCCTGCTCTACGGAGAGAAAGGTGAAGTGCCGGACAACTCCGAACTCCCTGAAGGTGAACTCTTCATCCCGCTCGGAGTTGCTGAGGTCAAACGTGAAGGAACGGACCTTAGCCTCATCGCTCATGGTCGCGCGGTTTTGACTTGCCTGAAGGCCGCTGAAATCCTCGAAGAAGAGCACGGCATCTCCGTGGAAGTCGTGGATCTGCGCACGATCCGTCCGCTGGATGAAGAGACTATTTTTGAGTCCGTTCGGAAAACCCACAAGGCCATCTGTGTGGACGAGAACAAGCCCTTCTGCGGCGTGAGCGCACAGATCGCCTCCAGCATCCAGCTCCATTGTTTTGATGATCTTGATGCGCCCGTTCTCCGAGTCAGCGCGCTGGATTCACCGGCCTTCTACAGCCCACCGATTGAGAAATTGCAGCTCCCCTATCCTGATGTCATCGTGGCCAAGGCCCTGAGCATCTGCTGAGCTTGGCCCCGTAACTTTACCCCTTTTTCTTTTCCCATGCCTACACTCATTAAAATGCCGAAACTCAGTGACACCATGACTGAGGGAACCCTCGTCAAATGGCACGTCAAAGAAGGTGACACGATCACGATGGGCAAGCTGCTCGCCGATGTAGAGACCGATAAGGCCACGATGGAAATGGAAGCGTTTGATGGCGGGATCGTCCATAAACTGCTCGTGACCCCTGGCGGGAAAGTCACCCTCGGCGCGGGAATGCTCTTGCTTCTGGCCCCCGGCGAAGAGCCGCCGGCGGACATCGCCGCATTTGCTGCCGCCAACTCAGATGCGGCTCCCGCTAAAGAAGAACCTGCCAAAAAGACAGGTGCCGCCAAAGCCGCCTCACAGGAAAAGCGCAGCTTTACTGGCACCCTGCCTCCGATGGGACCAGGGCAAAAGAAACGCGCCCCCGCAGACAGTGGCGTTCGCGTCAAAGCCTCGCCGCTCGCCCGTAAGATCGCTGAGGAGAAAGGCGTCGATTTGACCAAGCTCCAAGGCACCGGCCCTGGCGGACGCATTGTCCGTGACGATGTAGAAAACGCTCCTGTCGGTGGTTCCAGCTCGGCTCCGGCCAAAGCCGTGCAGACCATCCGTCCCGTCGCCGGCCCTGAAGATGAGCGCATCCCCCTCACCGGAATGCGCAACATCATCGCCGAGCGCCTACTGGCCTCGAAGACCCAGATTCCTCATTTCTATCTTCAGATGGAAGTGGATGCCGGTCCGCTCATGGACTTCCGCTCTCACATCAATGCTTCTGCTGAGAAGACGGGCGGCAACAAATACACCGTCAATGACTTCCTGCTCAAGGCCGTCGTTCGCGCTGCTGCGACCGTGCCTGCGGTGAATGCCTCCTTTGATGGTGACGCCATCGTCCAGTTCAAGCATGTGAATCTATCGGTAGCCATCGCCGTGCCTGAGGGCTTGGTGACGCCGGTCATCCGCGCTGCGGAAACGAAGACTCTTCTGGAAATCAGCCAGTCCGTCAAAGACCTCGCTGGCCGTGCGAAGAACAAGAAACTCAGCCCTGATGAGTTCGCTGGTGGCACCATCACCGTAAGCAATCTGGGTGCGTATGGCATTGATCAATTCAGCGCTATCATCAATCCCCCACAAGCCGCGATCATCGCCATTGGCAGCATCCGCAAGGCTCCCGTCGTCAATGACAAAGGCGTCATCGTCGTCGGCCAGCGCATGTGGATCGGCCTCAGCGGAGACCATCGCGTCGTTGATGGAGCCGTGGCCGCCACGTTCCTCGCAGAGATGCGGAAGCTCGTGGAGAATCCGGCTTTGATGCTGGTGTAGTCCGTGGCTGCGCTCGTAAGAGCGTAAGGTTTAAAGAAGGCCAATCTCATGAGCTTCGCCTTCTTTGATCTCGACCACACCTTGCTGCCGTTCGATACGCAGGCGCTGTTTTGCGATTTCGTCTTGAAGCGCGAACGCTGGCGCACTTGGCGACATCTTGAGTTCGTGCCTGTGGCCTTGGTGAAGGCCTGCAGGCTGGTCCGCACGGTCACTGCGAAACGAGCCTTCCTCGGTTATCTGGCAGGCATGAAGCGCGAGACGCTCGCGGCTTATGCGAAGGAGTTCGCTGAGCAATGCGTGAAGCCTTGGGTCTATCCTGAGTTGTTGGCCATTATCGAAGAGCATCGCAAAGCAAGCCGCGTGCTCGTCTTGAATACCGCCAGCCCTGATTTCTATGCGAATGAGATCGCTCGTGTGCTGGGCTTTGCTCACTGCATCGCAACGCGTGTGGAGCTACCCGAATACCTTCCGTCCTGGCCTGTGGTCATTGGCGAGAACAACAAACACGAAGCGAAGATCGCCGCGATGAAGAACGCTCTTCCAGCCGTGGCCCATGCCAGCGTGGAGACCTTGCGTGACTCATGGAGTTACTCAGATAGCGCGGCGGATCTTCCTTTGCTGGAGTTCGTCGGGAATGCGGTGCTCGTTCATCCGAATGCCTCACTAACCGCTATCGGCAAAGCTCGCGGATGGCCCATTCTCCAGCCAGCGCGGCCCTATTCAGGCAAGCTCGGAGACATGGCCGCAGTCGTGACTCAGATGTTCGGGCTGTATTAAAACTCCGCTCCCGGGATACATCACCCGCAGTAAATAAAGTCCGTCTGCTGGGGCGCAGTGATCGCTCTTGAGGCCTTGTGGCTCTTCCACGAGACTGCGCAACCATTCGACATCAGCCCGTCCGCGAGCCACCCGCACGAGGCTGCCCACCATGAGGCGCACCATTTTGTAAAGGAAGCCATCGCCCTCGAACTCAATGCGGATCACCTCGCCTTCCTCGAAGACTTCGATGCGTCGCACGTCACGAGTCACCCCAGCGATGTTCTCACGTCGGGCATCCTCAGTCATGTCACCGCGATTGGCGGAGAGCCTTGAGAAGTTATGCCGACCTTGCAGGATCGCCGCACCTTCCCGCAACAAATTCACGTCCATGCTTCCAAAGAAATGCCAGGACAACCCGACCTCAAATGGCGACATCACATTCGCATGCCAGAGCCGATATTCATAAACTTTGCCTGTCGTGTGATAGCGTGAATGGAAGTTCAGCGGAACCTCTTCGCAATGCAGAATGCGAATGCTTTCCGGCAGTTTCGAGTTGACCGCCCGCAGCCAAGTCTCTGATGTCCAAGCCAGATTCTCCACCGTGAAATGCGCCACTTGGCCACGCGCATGAACCCCTGAATCCGTGCGGCCAGAGCCATGAATGACCATGCGCTTTCCTACCAGCATTCCCAGCACCGTCTCAATCCGGTCCTGCACCGTCTGACCGCTCGGCTGCGCCTGCCAGCCTTTCCACGGACGACCGTCATAGGCGATGGTGAGTTTAAAACGGGGCATGAGGCATCAAGGCACTGAGGCATCAAGGCATCAAGCATGAACTGAGTTGTGTCCTACTTGATACTTACTCCTCCGGCAACAGCCACGCGTCAGGCCCATTGAGCGTGTTCAGATAATCCTGAAGAATGGCCACGGCAGCGATCTGATCCACGAGCTTCTTCTCCTCACGAGTCTTCTGCTTGTTGTGCAACCCGAGACTCTGTTCTGCGGCCACGCTGGTGAGTCGTTCGTCCACGAAGACGATCTTCACCCCATGAGGCAAGGCTTTGCGCAGACGATCCGCGAAGGCTTCCACTCTCGCGGTCGCCGTGCCGCGTCGCCCATCCATGCGCAAAGGCTGACCGATGACGATCTCCTCCACGCGCTTCTGTTGAACGATGGTCGCTATTTCCAGTTCAACTGTGGGGCTGGTATCCAACGTCTTCAGTGGATTCGCGAACATGCCCAGCTCATCACTGAGCGCGAGCCCAATGCGAACCGTGCCGTGGTCAATGCCGAGAATGCGGGACATAAGGAAATCTCACGCTAAGTCGCAAAGTAGAGTGGATACACTGAACCATAAAAACTTTGCGGCTTAGCGCCTTTGCGTGAGTCCTCATTTATCGCAACTCAGCAGGCAACCCATCCACCAGCTTCTTGATCTTCTCCGCCTGGCTGACGTGCGCGATCAAGATCGCATCAGGAGTGGAGATAACGATCAAATCTTCCACGCCGAGCAAGGCCACATGCTGCGGGGTCTTGGTGAAGATGATGTTTCCCTTCGCATCGATCTGGCTCAGCGCGCAGTTGTGTTGGTTGCCCTGCTCATCCTTAGGCAGATAGGCAGCGACGCTGGTCCACTTACCCACGTCATCCCAGTCGAAACAAGACTCCACGTTCAGCACACGCGGCGCATTTTCCATCAAGGCGAAGTCGATGGAAATCTTCGGAAGCGTGCCGAACTTTGTCTTCACTGTGTCCTCGAAATCCGTGCAGGTTTGCAGCTCATCTACAAAGGCGCTCAACTCAGGGCAATGCTTCGTGAGGCTCTCGCGCACCGTCTTCAAGCTCCAGAAGAACATGCCTGCATTCCAGGTGTAGTTGCCTGTGGCGAGGTATTGTTCCGCCAAAGAAACGGCTGGCTTCTCACGGAACCGAACGACTTCATAAACAGGAACATCCATTTCAGATTCCAAACGCGCACCGCGCTCGATGTAGCCGTAACCGGGACAGGCCCACGTCGGCTTGATGCCGATGGTGACCAGTGCATCTGTCTTGCCAGCAGCATCGCAGGCCACGCGCAAGGCCCGCTGGAATTGGGCGCGGTCTTGAATCAAGTGATCGCTCGGCAGCACCATCATCACCGCTTCAGGATCGCGAGCAGCCACCCAACCGACGGCCAAGGCGATGGCTGGCGCGGTGTCCCGCTTCTCCGGCTCCGCGAGGATGTTCTCATGCGGGAAATCCTTCAACACTGCCCGCACGCCATCGAGCTGCTGGTGATTCGTGAGCACGAGGATGTTGGACTTGGGCACCATTCCCTCAAGGCGTTCAATCGTGTGCTCCAGCATGGTCTTCTCATCAAACAAGGCGAGAAGCTGCTTCGGCATACGATCACGACTGACGGGCCAGAAACGCTGGCCGCTGCCGCCTGCGAGGATGAGGGCGTAGATATTGCTCATTAGGTGATGTTGAAACGTTGAAGTGTTGAACGGTTGAGGACTGACTGATGCTATTCAGGCGGCCAACTATCAACGAGAGACTCTCAAAATCCAAGGGTTCGCTTCGCGACTTCGTAGCAAGGAGTAAATTTCAAAGAAGGTTCAAGGGTCAACCAAGGGAGCTTTGAAGTGATGGAGCCTTGAACCTTCCTTGATCCTTGAATGTTGGAATTTGAACTTTCCCGTATCGGCTCTAAACTCCGCCATGACGCCGAACCAACCCCGCTGGACTGATGAAGAACTGAACACCTATGCGCTCACCGCTGCGTCAGCAGCCACGGGTTGCGCGCTCGGCATCCTTTTCGGTCGCGGTATGGAGCGCAAATCCGCGAACATCTCCGCGCTGACTTTGCTCGCCGTCGGAGCTGTCGTCGCCGCCCCCACGCTCACGGATTTGATCAAGAACATCGTCAACCGCCCTGCTTCTGAGCGCGGTAGCCGCAAGCGCCTGGAAAGCATCCGTAATGGTTCTGTCCCTGATGCAGGCGAGTTTTACATGCTGGATGAGGCGGTGTAACGTCTTTCTGCTTGCGTAAGGCTCATCCATCAGCAAGATAACGGCTCACCAACCGCGCAGATAGCTCAGCGGTAGAGCGGCTCGTTTACACCGAGTTGGTCGGGGGTTCGATCCCCTCTC
>JANYJH010000069.1 GCA_025361865.1 Phragmitibacter sp. | reverse complement strand
AAGAGGTTCTGCCGGATGTTATGCATCGTTGCGCGACTGAGGCAGATGGCTTTGGCGATGCCCCGAAGATCACCTTTCTCGAGGGCGCAGGTCATAAAGCGCGTCATCATCGAAGACCAGCTCTTGTTCACTGTTCACGCGCTGGTCCCCAACAAACCTACGCGGCAGTAGTAGCGGAGCAGGTCTGGATACACGTCCGCAAACCGCGCTGCCTCGCTGCCTCCTCAAGCGAGTAGGTATGACGATCATCCGAGACCACCACGAACACGATCAGGGATGGTTGTTCCACCAGCACAAAGTCACTCATAGAGCACTCCTGGGTTTGAAGGTGGATTTGCTGGCGAGTTCCTCCCACAAGGCCCGTTCTTCAGGAGAAACGGTGGTCGGGGTCTGGATGCGCACGGTGGCATAGAGATCACCCCGAGTGCCGCCTTCTTTGGGAAGACCCAGGCCGCGTAAGCGAAGCTGGCTTCCACCCGCCGTGCCGGGCTTGACCTTGAGCGAGGTGGCTCCATCTAGCGCGGGGATCTCGACTTGAACGCCGAGCACCGCTTCCCACGGAGCGAGATCGAGATCGTAATATAAATCAGACTCCTGCACGCTGAAATCAGGATGACTAGCCAAGCGCGCCAGAAGGTATAAATCCCCTGCGGGGCCGCCGCCAAAACCGGTGCCGCCCTGGCCAGCCAGACGGATGCGCTGCCCCTCATGCACGCCCGCTGGGATGCGCACATTGTAAGTATCCGTGCGCTCCACCGCGCCGGGTTCACCAGGTCGGCGCAGGGTCACCTTACGCTGCGAACCGCGTAAGGCTTCCTCCAGCGTGACGAGGATGTCTGCCTCCACATCCTGACCGCGCTGCTTGAAGGCTTCCCCTCGCGCTGGCCCCGCCGTGCGACGTGAGGAGCCAAAGCCATCGCGTCGTCCTGAGAAGAACGTCTCAAAGAAATCACTGTATCCTGTGCCATCGAATTCAAAGGCGGACTCCTCATCTTGCGGACCAGCGCCACGGCGACGGAAGCCGCCTTGCGGAGCTTGTCCCACCTGCTGCCAGTTCGCGCCGAGATCATCGAAGAGCTTCCGTTTCTTCGGGTCGCTCAGCACCTCATAGGCTTCATTGATCTCCTTGAACTTCTCCTCCGCAGAAGCCTTGTCCTTGGCCACATCAGGATGATAGACCCGTGCCTGTTTACGGAAGGCTTTCTTGATCTCCTCTGGCGCGGCGGTGCGCGGCACTGCCAGAGTTTCGTAGTAGTCTTTGAATTTAACGGCCATAGGTCAACATAGCACAGATGGGGCGGTTCGAGCCCATCTGCTAGAGGCTCTTGAAGCTGTTCCTCCAGCCAGCATTGCACAGCAAAGCCTTCATGCATGATGAGGTAAGCGTTCAGCGCCAGCACGATCTTCGGCGAGCAGTAGTCCCTGCCGGACTCATCTGGGAAGGCTGACGATTCTCAGGAACGCTACGACGGAGGGCCTTTCTCCGCGAACTCCAGCGCTACATTGAGCGTTTCCAGAAACTCATTCACCTTGATGGGCTTTGTGAGATAACGGAAGAAACCAGCCTCAAGGCCCTTCTCAATGTCACGCGGAATAGCGTTCGCACTCAGCGCGACGATGGGGATGTGCGCGGTCGTTGGATCGAGATGGAGGAGCTTCATGGCCTCGATGCCGCTGATGCCGGGCAGGTTGATGTCCATCAGGATGACATCTGGCTGATAGCCACGAGCGAGATCAATGCCGTCCTTCCCATTCTGTGCAGAGAGCAACCGCATGTCCGGGCGACGGGCGATGAGCTGCTCGATGAGCTTCAAGTTCGCCGGATTATCCTCAATGTAGAGCAGCAGGCGCTTGCGTGGGCCCACCGGAATGGGCGGCTCCGCAATCTTGGTGGCGACGGCTTTGATAAACTCCTCTTGGGGATCAATATCGGAGACCAATTCAATCCAAAACACACTGCCCGCTCCGACGGTGCTGACGACGCCGATGGTGCCCTGCATGAGTTCTACCAAGCGCTTACTCACGACCAAGCCGATGCCCGTTCCCTCTTCACCACTGGTCTCCTGACCGAGACGATTGAAGGACTGGAAGAGCTGCGCGAGTTTCTCTGGTGACAGTCCCGCGCCCGTATCCTTCACGCTCATGCGGATGCGACCGGAGTAACCCTCCGCGCAGTCCACGATGACGGAGCCGCCCGTCTGATTGTATTTGATCGCGTTGGACAACAGATTGATGAGCACCTGCT
>JANYJH010000056.1 GCA_025361865.1 Phragmitibacter sp. | reverse complement strand
GCCATGATGGAGCCGCCACGAGAGACGATGCCAGTCATACGGGAGGCGGTCATGGGCACGAAGCGCAGCAGCACTCCGGCGTGGATGGTGAAGTAATCCACGCCCTGCTCGGCCTGTTCGATCAAGGTGTCGCGGAAGAGTTCCCACGTAAGGTCTTCGGCCTTGCCGTTGACCTTTTCGAGCGCTTGATAAATGGGCACTGTGCCGATGGGCACGGGCGAATTGCGGAGGATCCATTCACGGGTGGCGTGGATGTTCTTGCCGGTGGAGAGGTCCATGACGGTGTCCGCGCCCCACTTGGTGGCCCAGCGCATCTTCTCGACTTCTTCTTCAATGCTCGATGCGACCGCGCTGTTGCCGATGTTCGCGTTGATCTTCACGAGAAAGTTGCGGCCGATGATCATCGGCTCCAGCTCGGGGTGGTTGATGTTCGCGGGAATGATGGCGCGACCACTGGCGACTTCTTCTCTGACAAATTCCGCCGTGATTTCCTTCGGGATGCGCTGGGGGAAGCGCTTGAAGATTGAAGGCGTGTAGTCGCTTTGAATCTGCGTGGAGCCAGCGTGCTGCTTGTCGAGATCGCTGCGGACGATGTCTTCCTTCCAATCTGCAATCCGCAATCCGCAATCTTCATGTTCTCGCGGATGGCGATGTATTCCATCTCCGGCGTGATGATGCCCTGCTTCGCATACCAAAGCTGCGTGACGGGGTGACCAGCGCTTGCCTTAAGCGGACGGCGACGCTCGCCGTGAAGGCCGGGAAATTCGACAAGGCGGTTGCGCTCGGCGGTGCTGGCGAACTCGGCGTGTTTACCGCTGAGGTAGCCGTTGTCCTGCGGCTTCACTTCGCGACCGTCATAAGCGGCGACATCGCCACGGTTCATGATCCATGTTTCACGCAAGGCGGGGAGACCTTCTTCAGAGTTGCCGTGGAATTCGGGATCGCCCCAAGGCCCGCTGCAATCATACACGCGGACGGGGGCGTTCTCTTCGATCTTGCCGTTGAAGGCCTTCGTAGGGCTGAGAGCGATCTCACGCATGGGAACGCGGATGTCACGATGGATCTGCCCTTCGATATAGACGCGGCTGCTGTTCGGGAGTTGCTCGCTGGAATGGGGCTCGAAGGATTCTTTGGAGGCGATCATGAGAAAGAAAGGATGAGGGCTGAAGGATGAAGGATGAAAAACTAAAAGCCATGCGCTGCGTGCGGCATGGCTTTGCGGTGAGACTCTCACTTTGCTCCCTGCGGCGGCATTACCCGCTTCAGGTTCAAAGGGTTCTTCCTTGCGAAAGTCTCAGCCGGTCCAGCCAGCGCCCCTGCGTTCTGGGTTGAGTTTGCGGGATGGGGCGGGGAAGTCAATGGGGAAGTCGGCTTCAGCGGGCCAGTTCCAAGAAGGCGGGAAGCAGGGCTTTCGCGATGGCTTCATTGCCCGCGCCATCGGGATGCACGCCGTCTTTGCCCAGACTCGCGGCGGGCACTTTTCCGAAGAGACTCGTGAACTGACTTTGAGTCTCGTGCGCCAGTTTTGCAAAGGCCGCGCCTTGCTCGCGGAGCTTGGCTTCGCGCTGGTCAGCGATGGGCTTGCTGGGGCCGAGAGCATCCTTGCGAATGTTCGACGGGCCGATCACCAACACGCGCAAATCAGCGCCCCAGGCGGCGCGCGCGAGTTTGATCATGGCTTGGATGTTGGCCACGGCCTTCGGCACACAAGCGTCCGTGACATCCCGCGAGTCATTCATGCCAAGGGCAATCGCGAGCCCGTCCGGCTTAGCGTGGCGCGTGATCATGGCCTCGAACTCCTTCACGGAATCGGTGGGCCGTCCGCCTTTGCCTTCATTGACGAGCGATACCTTGCCGCCAGAATTCTCCGTCACGAGCTTCAGCCAGAGCTTGCTTTGCTGATCTTTCGGTAACGCTCCACCCGCAGTGATGGAATCCCCGAAGACGATGATGGTTTTCGCCTTGGTTGGTTCCACTGCCGCAGCCATGGAAGTCAGGCAAAGCAGCGCGAGGAGAGTCTTGAGAATCGAATTCATGGGCGTTGCTAGTGTGCCTTACGGGTTCTCATCCTTGATGCCGTTGCGGACTTTACGCGCCGCCGTTTCTTCCAGCGTCCAAGGGCCTTTCACGCCTTCAGTCTTTAGGGCCTTGGCGATCTTCGTATTCCCACAACGACGACTCAGAAGATCAATGTATTTATCCGCGCCCTTTTCATCGCCCTTCCTGATCCAGCCGCTGGCGGACTGAAGCACATCCGCCAGTTCCTCCGTGCCATCAGGCATCATCGCCGCCGCTTTGCCGGCGAGCACTCCAGCGATGTAGCGGTAATGGAAGCGCTGGTTGTGTTCCGGCTTGCTCTTCGTGATGCGCTTCTTCTCCTCAGCGGTTGAAGCGATGTAGATCTTCACCGGCTTCTTCACCCGCACTTCCTGCTTCTTCGCTTCATCATATTCCAAGCTAAAATGGGCAGCTTCCGTGCGCTCGGTATCGAGACTGCCGGGTTCAAAATCACCACCACTCACGAAGCCATCCGGCTCCTCTTCCGTGCCCATGAGTTCCATGCCGTCATAGCGGGCAAGGTAGGCCGCCGTGAACCAGGCGCGGGCTTGCTTGGCCTTCGGCGTCTTCTCGTTCGTGGCCACTTTTAGCGCCGCTACATAAGCCTCCAAAATGGGGAGCATCTTGGATGGGAAATAAGCGCGTGCATCGTCATAGCGATCCTCGCGAACGAGCCTGCGCGCGAGCATCCAGCGGATCTTCGTGTTCATATCCAGAGGTGTGTAGTCGTCATCTTTCTTCGGCTTCTCAGGCGTTGCTGGGTGGTGCTCATCCACAAATGATTTCAGTTCATCCACGGTCAAAACACGATCTCCCACAAACGCCGCATCATCCCAAAGCCGCCCATCCAGAAAGGCTGTGAGCGCTTTCGTGAACTCGCCCCGAGTCAGATAAAGCGCCGCCAGATCACCGGCTGCGGATTGGTCCGGTTGATAGCTGGATTCGATGATCGGATAACCGTAATCATCCATCGTCTTCCTCGTGGCAGCTTCCGCGCGGATCAGGTCCACGGCCTTCACCATGATCGGTGTGGCCTCAGCGATCTGGCCAGCGCGACGCTTCAACTTCGCCTCCAGCCACAAAGCGGTTCCGGTCTCCACTTTGTTCAATTTCAACCAGCGCGCTGCCTCGTCATAACGCCCTGCCGTGTAGGCGACCCAGCCCAGATGATCCGCATCCTCCAGGTCTTTCACGCCTGCCTTTTCCAGCGTGGTCAGCCAGCGCAAACAGCGGGTCTTCGGCTGCGCACCGCCATCGTTATACTCGCCATAGAGGGAATCCGTCGTCTCCGTCGCGAGAATGTGCGCCGTCACGAGCCGCCGCAAGTAGGGTCCGCGCGCCGCTTCCAGCAGACTCTTCTGGATCTTCGGCGCTTGTTGTTCATGCCATTTCTTCAGCTCTTCATCGGTGCCATTGGCCGGAGGCACCTCATTGAAATTCATCGTGCCTTCGATCCCATCGCGAACAGGAATGAGCGCCTTCAGAGAGACGATCGCGCTCTCATCACCGAGCGCGAACTGTTGCAAATACAGCTCTGCCGCGGCTTCCAGATGGCCTTGTTCCAGTTCGCTCTTCGCCTCCCAGCCATAGCTGTCAGCGGCCAGACCGATGGAGTCGGCAAAGCCTTCCTTAGCCAGCGTGCGGGTCATTTGAAACCACTTCGGCGCCTCCGGTCTCTTCATATAAAGCGCCTGCTTTCCCAGCATGAACGCCGCCCAGACACTGCGGTAATGGCGCTCTTCTTTCGGACGCTTCAGCAGCGCTTCCCAGATGGCGACAGCGGGCGCATTCGCATCCTCCTCCTGTCGATAGACCGCTGCGCCACGATGATAATCCGCGAATTCAGAAGGGAACTCCACCTCGCCCTCCTTGCCCTCGCCACGGTTCAGACGCTTCGCAAACTCCCCATCAGGCGGCTTGATGCGCCCCGTCTTGATGGCGTCGTCATAGTCCTTGGCTTCTGCTTCCAGGCGTTGATTCACTTGCAGATCATGGAGCGCAGGCTCCTCCGCATTCGGATCTTTGGCCCGATCAATGACCGGTGCCACTGTGGGAACCCGCTTCTCAGTCGGCGAAAACCCCTTCGCGAGCCGCATTAATTCCAGCACCCAAAAGAACTCTGGTGAGCGGTCGGAAGCGATGCCGCCATTGTCCAACCAGCGTGGTGGCGTGAAGACGCCTGAGGCTTGAGTCTGCGTGGCGAAGGCCAGCACGAGGCCAGCCACAGTAAGTTCAAGGCGAGATTTCCACATGCAACACGGCGCGTTGATCGAAGCGCAGCCAGCCGATACCACGCCTGCCCCCCGGCGGCAATCTCAGACTGGGTGAACTTGACGGCATAAACTGCGCGCGGTGTTCCTCAAGCAGCACCCATGTTTTGATGTGGGTGTTTATGTAATCTCTGCATTCTCTTTGAATACGGGTATTAAATGACGAAGAGCGGGGAGTTCTTAGGGAAGAAGAAGAAATTGCCTCCAGAGACTGGAGAATAGCCTTCAATCAAAGTTTGGAGGTAAGGATTATAATGATAGTAACATGGTTGATAACCCATCAAGTTCAGTGCTATCACAACATTCTGAGGCGCGTCAGATTCAATCAAAAATGCAGGCCGGTGAGTATTGATGAAGTCCTTCATGCCTTCCAATACTTTCAACTCATATCCTTCGACATCCATTTTAACGAAGACGTGAGGCGTTGAAATCTTTACTCCAAGTCCATCAAATCTGCGGACATCCAGTTCAAGAGTTTCCATTTCGCCATCCCATTTTTTCGCGCCTGCTTCATCAAGATGATGCTTAATATATCCCTTTTCAAACTGTCCATCGTTGAATGAAGCCATCGTGTCCAAAGCCGCACCATTAACGACCGCAATGTTTATGCTTTGCTTCGAGTCACACTCTGCGAGTGCTGTCATTCTGTATTCAAAAGGGGCATTGATGGATTCAAAATAGTCTTGTGTGAGTTTTAGCATGGGCTCGAGATATGGAAGAGCCTCAAATGACATGATGGGCCAGTTTGGCGCTGTCTTATGAATACTCAGGGCCGAGATACCCGTATTGGCACCGATATCCAAAACGGTCGCATGAATGTGGCTTATTTTAAGAAGATAACGGAAAGCATCCTCATGTGGATTCGCAGACTGAAGAACGTAACTCCAATTAGTATAGCATGATTCACGCAGACGGCTTCCAGTTAAGTCTTGCTGATTTTTATTATCTGACCGCAAGCGCGATAGTTCAAACTCAAGATCAAAACAGGGGCTGTTGAGCTTAGAACCTTTTTCTTTAGTGAAGTTGTTTGCTTCACCAAGTTCTAATGATGTGTTTTGGGAAATATTTTTATCGTGACGGTATTCATGCGTTTCGCCGCCTGAGGCTAGGAATTCAACAATCCTACCCGACTCCAAGCTATAAAGATTATTTGCACGGAACTGCTGACACGGTTCATTTTGATAAATAACAACGCTATAATCATCCTGATGGGTGATCAGTGTTTCTGATGATCCGAATGAAAGTTTGATGTCATGAGAGACTGCGCCATTCAGAGTAAAGTTCCTTGCCTCTTGATTCGGGAAAACGATTAAGAAATTGCCAGTGCGAGAGTGCTCTCGGATTTTAGACAAACTTAATACTGAAGTTGTAACGTCTAGGGTCTCCACCAAAGCTTTATGTGCAACAGGTATCGATTTGCTGGCGTTAACATTTTCTTTTCTCTGTTGTTCGTTAAGAATCTTCAGGGTGGCGACCAAGCTTCCAACCAATTTGGGCAGGTGGCGCACCATTCTCCACAAGTCCCTGATGGAAGGGTTCTCCTTATGGAAGATGCGAGCTTCCAATTGTTCAAGCTGCTTCAGGCTTTTCATCAACATGGAATTTTATTTCCCGGAGCGGTGTAGGAGACGAGGGAACCTGTCTCATCAATGATCGGTATGGGGTAGTATTTCCGATTATAATTTTGCAACCACCATCCATCCCCCAAGGCATCAAATGTCGGTGAGTTCGTGCGGCGGAAAAACGCCGTTGTCTGCACAATCCTATCCAATAGGAACATGTCATCAGAGCACAAGACTCGAAACAAATTGTGGATTGTCGGGATGTGAATGTCATCAATGACCAGAAGCCCTCCCCCTCGGATATGTGGATAGATGTAATAGTAATCAAGTTCAGGGAAGGGGTGTCCGTGAGCTCCGTCTATAAGCGCGAAGTCCAGCTTTTCCGTGAAAGTGTGGGCTGGTATGGTCTTCTGGCAGAAGCCTTCGATGAAGATGACGTTGGAGGCATTAAGCAGTTCTGAGTTGCGCGTTCGCGTGAGACTCTCACCGATGTCTGCCGCGAACGCATAGTGTTTTTTACTGCAGTGCGAGAGGGCCAAAGTGGATTTTCCAACTCCGGTTTCCAGGCTGACGTCAAAGGGAGTCTTGTCCGCGTAGGACAGGATAGCCTTGATGATATTCTCTCCCAGACAGCCTGCGCCATGCCAGTCTCCGGGCAGGTTGGCAATAGCATCCAAAATACTCTGATTGGTTGACATGTTAATGAAGAAATGAGTTTCGTTCCGGCTAGGGCAGGCTTCTTGCTTTGGCCATAAACGCTTCAAGCAAGGAATCAAGCTGCGATTCACTCATGCTGGAGGCAATGGTTGCTCTAGCATTGCAGCCCAGTTTTTTTCTTAGGACTTCATCTTTGGAAAGTATTAGCACCCCTTCTGCAAATTCCGTTTCGTCTTGCGCTACCCAGCCATTCTCCAGATGAATGATGCCAGCATCCTTAGCAATTCTGGCGTGGCATACTGGTGCCAGCCCGTAGGACATGGCTTCGATGGTTTTGATCTGCATCCCTGTTCCCGAAAATACGGGATTGATAAAGAAGCCTGCTTTTTCCATAACTGCGGCGAAATCAGGAGCGAACCCCTGGTTGATGATATGATCGCCAAGAGCTACCTTTCCCAGCATAGGCACGGTGCCATAAAGATCACAGTGAAAATCCGGCCATGTTGAAACGATTTTAGGCAGGATGCGATGGCAGAAATGAGCCAGCCCCTGGAGATTCAGCAGATTCGGTCCCAGCGCCATACAGGGGCGACCTTCCCCCCGAGAGAACGTTGACGGAATACCTATCATGACTGGGATGCGGCTGATATTTTTTGGCCCCATGACCTTTAATAGTGTCTCATCCTGATGACTCAGGGCGATGGCGGATGGGAACAAACTGATGACATGTTTTTCAAAGGGAGAAACCTTCACGTTTTTCCTCTCCAAGAAATCTGGGTCAAGCGCTTCTGAATCCGTGATGAATTCGTTTCCATCCCGATCAACATAGCTTTCTACCTTAAAGCCCTTTTGCAGTTCAGCCTGCATGTTTGAGTTCAAGGTCCACAAATCATACAGCTCTAGGACACGGCGTATTTTGCCTGTTTGTGGTATTAGTCCTGAATAGACTGGGTAGGGAATGATTATAGTGTCGATCTCCCAGCGTGTGATGAGGCTTTGAATCCATTCGCGAGCAGCACCTCCCGTATATCCGAAGTAATCGGGAAGGTAATCATTTTTTTGACGCTCAAAAAGTAACCTCATCGGAGCGGGCTTTATCGAGGGTGGCTCCCAAGGCAAACCCCTTGGAACTTGGTTAATAGAACGGCAGAGAAACCTTCCTACGGCATTCTTCGGCGATGCAGTCCAAGGATAGGAGGGATTTCTAAAGGTCGCCAGATGGACTTCCTCGCCAAGTCTGGAGAGGCTTGACAACGTCTGAATCGCTCGGACGTGAGCCCCGGTCTTCGTGGGATAAATGGCGTGCGGGAAAAAGTAGAGAATCTTCATCAGGCAGGAAGCTTTAAATAGAGGACGTGAGATTATCCGATCTGAATTTTTGCTTTCCATACCGTGAACGGGAAAGCTCCGGCTTGATGCACAAGTTTGAGTGCCATGGCCAACTGGGAGGCGCTCATATCCCGCACATACCTCTCAATGGCTCTGAGTTCCTGAGCCTGGTCTTGTGGAAGATGAGCGTGATCATAATCGCCGGACAATCCCGGTATCAGCAATTCCTCAGCGTTCACGCAGAGACTCATTAGCTTGCGCCAGCCATCTTGAGCCAGTTGTGTCAGAAGTCTGGGAGACCTGCTTTTTTGCCGTCGGGTGAGGTTGTGATGATCCACGGCCTTAAGGCAAAGACCGCGAATCAAGGCGCGCCGACGAAGATCAAAGTTGGACTCCAGAGCTGACGGCAGATGCAGCCGCAGCTCGGGCTGCGTCGTGAGTCGCAGCTTCTTTCCTTCCACCCGCATCCTTTGTCCCATGCAGGCACTGATGAAATCGGTGAATCCCACCAAGGCAGAATCAGCAGGAGAAAAGCGGGGCATCAACCATGAGGCAAAGCGGTTCAGCCAAACGCCCTCAATCACCAGTGGAGTGATCGGGCAGGCATACTTCCCGCCCGCAAAACAGGAAAACGATGGATTCTCCCACCCAGCCAACAACTCTGCTGGAATATCCGTGAGGAGATCAGAAGAGTCCTCCGACGGAATCAGTTTCGCATGAAACGATGTTGCAGTCGCACCTGCGGACTGGTGGACTTGGAGACAGCTATAAAAGTCATCCTCACTCACCACATGGTCTGCACGGAACCACACATTCAGATCCACCGGCGCGTCATCATTCAAGCTACCCATGAACTCATGAAACGAGGTGAACACGAGACTATCCCAAGGCTCACCGCACAGCGGGCTAAATGCTTTCCATCGCTCCGGTAGTGGGCGGCTCACGTCATCTGCGATTGGTAAGAGCAAACCTTCAGTGAGTGATGAAAAAAGGCAGATTTGAACAAGCATCTTAAATGTGAAATGTAAGCAATATTAAGTGGCTGGAAACGCGGGCACGATCAAGTGCTTACTCCCATGGCTCGCAGGCATCACAACAATCATTTCTATTCATCAAAGCGAGATTTCCACATGCAACACGGCGCGTTGATCGAAGCGCAGCCAGCCGATACCACGCCTGCCGCCCGGCGGCAATCTCAGACTGGGTGAACTTGACGGCATAAACTGCGCGCGGTGTTCCTCAAGCATCAGCGTCCAACCGGGCAGCGCATCTGAGGTGATGGGCGCAGCGCCTTCCCAGCTTACGATGACGCTTTGCGTGAGCGCTTCATCCACCTCACCGCGATTTACCAAACTGAAGTCCACAGGGTTCTCACCCGTGCTGACGGCTTCGAGTTGATGCTTCAGCTCACGACCTTCAACAACCGCTGCAAAGGTGGGCCAGCGCCAATTCCTCACATCACTGTCCACGGGGAGCCGATACCAAATCAGCCCTTTCATCGCGGCGGGATGCTGCGTCTTCCAGCCATTCGCCAGCGCGAGCAGTTCCTCTGGATCAGAGAAGAACTCACGCACCTTCGTGCCGTGCGGCCAAGCGGGTTGCACGCCGTCGAGCGCCATGCCGAGGGACTTGCCACTCTCATCATAGCCGACCAAAGCCGAATAAGTGGGCAGGGAGACGACGAAGGGAAAGCCGAGCTGCCCCGCCTTCGTGACCCAACGCCTCGCCCGTGACGGATCACACAAAGCCACGCGCTCTTCATCGCGCGTGGTCACGGAATGCACCTGCAAGACATAGCCATCCACTTCCGCAAGGAGCTTCGGGAACTCCGGTTCATCCAACCAGGCGGGCAGCGCGGTGATCACGCATCGCGTTGGCTTGATGGCAGACCGCAAGGAACGCAACCAATCGCGATAGTCTGCGAGCTTCTTCTGCGGGGAATCGAAGTCCACCTGAAACTCCGCACATTCCACGCCGTGCTCCTTCGCCGTAGCGATGAGCGCGCGCGAAGCATCAGCGAAGAGCTTCGTCGTTGCCTCATCGGGACGGCCATTGAACGGATCAATGCGCAAGCCGATCCCGATGGCCTTATGGGTCTCACTGAGCGCCTTCCAATCCACATCAGGACGCATGACAATGGCCTTGCCCTTCTTCCAAGAAACCTGAGCGCCCAGCACTACGAGACCTTCCAGCTTCGGCGAAGGTCTGCTTACCGACGCACTGACCGCAGAGGTCCAATCCCGCTGCCAGACATAGGCTTGTTGGGGAAGGGGAGTTGATGAGCGATCACAGGCTGACAGTAGGAACGAGAGCGCAAGTCCGATTAGCCTCACGCAAAGCCGCCAAGTCGCAAAGATTTGGAAAGCGGAGTCACCCGTATTTCTTTGCGCCTTGGCGGCTTTGCGTGAGACCGTATTCATCATGGGATGTGGCACAGGCTTCCAGCCTGTGGGTAGTTCAGGCATCCTGCCTGAATCATT
>JANYJH010000025.1 GCA_025361865.1 Phragmitibacter sp. | reverse complement strand
TAAATCGAGCGGTGGCATTCGTCGATAATGACGATGTCGAAGAATTCGGGCGGAAGCGTGGGATTGTAGACGACGGGTAGCGGCGTCTTGCTGAGCGTTCGCCGCTCGGCCGGGTTTTCGTCCTCTGCGCCCGTCGGCAATTCCTCGCCCTTGAGGATCGAATACATGCGCTGAATCGTCGAAATGCAAACCTGCGCGTGCGGGGAGATGAACGACGAGTTGAGGCGCTGGACGGTGTAAAGCTCGGTGAAGCGGCGGTTGTCGTCAGTCGGCGTGTAAGCCATGAACTCCTGCTCAGCCTGCTCGCCGAGGTTCTTGGTATCAACAAGGAAGAGGATACGCTTGGCCTTGCCGAACTTCAGGAGACGATAGATCTCCGTGATGGCCGTGAAGGTCTTACCGGAACCCGTGGCCATCTGAATGAGCGCTCGCGGCTTGTTATTCTTGAGAGAAACTTCAAGTTTAGTGATGGCGATTTCTTGGCAGTCCCTCAGACCAAGTGCAGAAGCCGGAAGCTTCTGCGGATTGAGCAAGGGCATGGCATTCAGCTTTGTGCGGAGCGAGGTGCCTACCTCCACCCAGTCGCGCATGGTCTCGGGTCGGTGGAACGAGAACACTTCGCGCGAGCGCGGTTTCGGATCACGAGCATCGGTGAAACGGGTAATCTTGCCCGTGCTTTCGTAAAGGAACGGGAGTGGATGGTGGTTCTTGACCCACTTCAGCTTCGCATTGGCGTAGCCCTCGGTCTGCTCCTCGATAGTGGTGAGGTTCTGGCCAAGGTCCTCTTTCTTGGCTTCGATTACGCCAACAGCATGACCGTCAACGAAGAGCACATAGTCAGCAGGGCCGATGTCGGTCTGATACTCCCGCACTGCGATGCCAGGACCGGCATTGAAATTGATCGCCTTCTTGTCCTGCACCATCCAGCCTGCATCCTCCAGCATCGTGTCGATACGATCACGCGCGGATTGCTCTGGGTTTTGGTTTGGCGGTGGCATCATAGATGTTCACCATCAAAGCGAGGAATACGCCAAGGGGCAAGGTGTGTTTATGCGAAACCCAGTCGCTTTCTAGACAGGTGCCGCAATCGAATGCCCCGACAAGACAGCCTGATGAAAGCTGTGGGGTTCAAATTAAGGCTTCCATGCATGTCCTGCATGGAGCCGACTGTCGGACTCGAACCGACGACCTGCTGATTACAAATCGGTAAGCAGCTTGTCTTCGGCTAGCAAACCATGTCATTCCTTGTCGCCCACAAAGCTCGATTGACCTAGGCAAAGCGCCGCGAGATGTTGGTAACGAGGCTTCGCATGGGTTGCTGGACACCCCTGTCGAGCAGGCCAGCACGTTCGGGCTGAAGGGAACTGAGTTGCATGGGCAAGTTGGTTCAGTTCAAGGAAGGAAACCTCCGCCGAAAGGCGTGGGGTTTTTTTTAGTTAACAGCCAGTCAAACTAATCCACTGGCTCTCTACGACCATTCACGGGGCAGCATGCGATTCTGACACGTATGCTCCACCCTTGGCCTGCCATCCAGTCCGTTCTTCAGCACTTGGGGAACATAGTCTGGCTTCTTCTCCATTCTATTGAGGAAATGGGGGACCGGATGATGCGGGGGCGTCTTCCTTTCAGGCTCAGTATCTTCTTTGCTCAAACGGATCGCACTGGAGTAGGTTCCGTGCCTTTGGTTGCCTTGGTTTCCTTTTTTATCGGGCTGACCATGGCGCTGCTGACGGGCTATCAATTGCAGACTTTTGGACAGGAACAACTCGTGCCAGGTTTGGTGGGAGTCGCGTTCACTCGTGAACTGGGGCCGCTAATGACGGGAATTATGGTAGCCGCACGGATTGGCGCGGCCTATACTGCGGAGTTGGGGACGATGGTCGTTTCTGAAGAAGTCGAGGCCATTGATGCGATGGGAATCGGGCCTTTGCGTTTCCTAGTGGGTCCTCGTGTGCTGGCAGTATTTCTACTGTTGCCGTGCTTGGTAGTCATCTCCGATGTCACTGCAATGAGTGGTGGCGCGCTTATTTCACGATGGGCTTTTGACATGCCATTTCGTCACTTTGTGAACACAGCACTCGAAAACATTCTCATCCGCGACATCATCGCGGGGACGATCAAGAGCTTTCTCTTTGGTCTTATTATCGGGTTAGTTTCCTGCTATAAGGGACTTACGGTGAGCGGAGGTGCCGCGGGTGTGGGTGGGGCAACGACTTCCAGTGTCGTCACGGCCATCACTACAGTCATCGGGTTTGATACGCTCTGCAATATTGTGTTGGTGGCAGTTTTTGACAAATGAGCAACGTGGCCCCCATAGCTCTTGCCGAACTGCGTGATCTGCGTCTGGCATTTGGTGAGAAAGAGATACTCTCGGATTTAAACCTTCAGGTTCCTTCCAAAGCGCGCCTAGTGGTCTTAGGCCAGTCAGGCAGTGGTAAGAGCACGTTACTCAGACTCATCTTAGGCATTCTCAAACCGACCAGTGGGGATGTTTTCTTCAAGGGGCACAATGTAACCCGTATGCCCCGTAGAAGATTGAATCGCATACGTCAAAAGATTGGGATGGTCTATCAATACAGTGCGCTCATCAGTTCTCTTAGCGTGCGGGATAATCTCGCGCTTCCACTTGAAGAACTTACCCGGAAAACACGCAAGGAAATAGATCAACTCGTGGATGAAAAGCTCACGCTGGTGGGGATGGCGGAGGCCCGTGATAAGATGCCTTCCGAACTCAGCGGAGGGATGCGCAAACGAATCGGGCTTGCCCGTGGCATCATTATGGACCCTGAGTTGATCCTCTATGATGAGCCCACTGCTGGGCTTGATCCGGTCATTAGCTCCGTGATTGATGATCTCATCATTTCGCTCAGCGAAAAAATAGGAGCTACCTCTATTATCGTCACCCATGAGATGGAGAGCGCCTTTAAAATTGGCACTCACATGGCAATGCTCTACAAAGGCAAGATCATTGCAGAGGATACTCCAGAGCATTTTAAAAATACAGACGATCCCGTCGTATCGCAGTTCATCTCAGGAAACACTCAAGGGCCAATCCTTGAAGACACGCCACTACTATGAATCTATTGCGCAATGAAATTCGCACAGGTCTGCTCGTCGTGTTCACTCTCGCCGGACTGGTTTGTCTGTTGCTTTACCTTGGTTCGCCCGGCGTCTTCGTTTCTCAAAAGGTATTCCGCATCTATTACGATAATGCGAGTGGCCTTGAACCCGGGGCTCCTGTTCTCTTGGCTGGCCGGAAAATTGGACTAGTCAGCAAGCTCTATTCCCCAGTTCCCGAAAATGAACGTCCTAAGCCAAAACTGGAGACGCTTGTGGAAGTTCAAGTCGCCAAGTCTGCAAATATTTATGCGAAAGTGAAAGTGCAAATCGCGCAACCCAGTCTTCTCGGCAAACCCGTGATTGACTTCACGAACGGAGAGGAAGCCAGCGGGCTCGCACAGGATGGCACAACATTCCTCGGTGAACGACAGCCGGGCTTGGCTGATGCAGTCCCGAGTATTCTCGAAAAGCTTGATCCCGTCCTCACAAAGGCCACCGCCACGCTGGGCAGCTTGCAGAAGACTGCAGATAATCTCGGGCGTATCACTGCCGAAAAATCAGACCTTTCCATGACATTGGCAGAGTTTAAGAAATTGGGTTTCAATCTCACTGAAATCACTGGTCACAACGGTTCACTCAATCGATCATTGCAGAACATTGAAACGCTGACTGGTGACGATGGGAAATTTGCCAAATCGCTTGATCATATCGCCGATCTCACCAGTCCAGAGGGTGATTTGTCAAAGACATTGAACCATGCCGAGAAATTTACTTCCGATTTGGCAGACAACAAAGACATCCCCACCATGCTGCGGAATTTTCGCCGCACCTCAGAAAAGCTTGAGTCGGAGATCACCCGCTTAAGTAGCCAACTCACAGTTACCGCAGGTAATCTGGAACAGGCTACCGACACCCTAAAGCGTCAACCTTGGCGTTTGATCTGGCCTACCACTAAAAAATATGAAGGGCCGAATCAGAATATCCAAACGACTCCCACAGCGAAAATGAAAACCACACGAAATTAACCTCAGTTGGAGAAGGAGGTTATAAATTTCCCCTTTGATCAGAAAGGGGTTTGACCATCCTGGAAGGTGTTTTGCAGAATGACGGACGTAAATCCTCTGCGGCCCGTTCGGTCAGCCGCAGAAGATTTGTTTTTACTAGCGGCTTCCGATTGAACCCACCGTTCACTTAAAGGGATTTCTAAAGTCATCGTTTCTTTCAGGAATCCTGTGGAATCGCTACGGGATGAGGAAAGAAATATTCAAAGGCGGAAGCCCTTAGAACGCCCAATGCAATGCACCTGTGACATAGAGGGCGGGCTTCAGATCACGATCAAGCACTTCCCGACCACGAGCGTCCTCGACACGGAGATTGCTAAACACATTCGCACCTGCGCCGAGCCTGAGCCAGGCTTGCTTGTAGATGCGGTGCTCGATGTCCACGCCCACCTTGCCGCCGCTTAGCTCGATCTTTTGTTTGTTGCCGTTGTTGTCTATGAACCAGCGTCCGCCGTAAGGAATGCCCTTTAGCTTGATGCGCCAGTCGTCATTGCATTTGTATGTGCCAATGATGCCTGCGGAGGTGAGACTAAGCGAATACTTGTCCGTTGGAGCCCATAGAATGCCGATGCTGGGCAGCACGAGGTCATCGCCATAATCGCGTGTGTAATAGGCGCCGACGGCCAACACGAAGCGGGGAGAGAAGCGGTAGCCTACATCCAAGCTCACAGACATATCCAAGGAATCTTCATTCGAGTTCTTGAACTCAGAGGAGATGCCTGGGGCTACGAGGGCATAGACGAACCAAGGCGAGTCCGCAGACAACCAAGCGGCCTGTATGGGCACGCGTGCGGAGTGGAGATCAAAGCGTCCGCTGAACTCGGCGGTGTTCACGTCCATTTGGTAGTAGCGATAGTAAAGATCGCTCATCAGGTAGAAGTTTGGGGAGGTCACTAGCGGAATGGGCACGGTGATCTCTGCTTCATGCATGGAGAGCTGGCCGCTGGAATGCTTGAGGTCCATCCCGTCATCATAGGTGTAACGGAGATCAACGGCGGGTTGGAAGAAATCACGGATGAGGCTGTCATCCGTCGAGTTCATGGTGCTGACCGTTTTGTCAACCGTGACACCGTTTCCGCCAAAAGCAGGGATACCAACCAGCAAAATGCAGGCTGCTGGAAGGAGTAATGAGAAGATGTGTTTCATAGTCTGATGAGTGTTATTTGACTGTTGTTAAGATGAGCACTGGCATTGGTGATCCACCTTCGACGGGAATAACCACGCCATAAGGTGTTTAACCCATTCGGTTCAGCGCTGCCCACTGCGTGTAACCTTCTGTAAAATGCTGTTAACCGACCCTTCAGTCGCTCACCGAAGATTAGTAGGATTTCCATAGCGAAGGTCTGAGCTGACCAGGAGGCTAGAGTAATGATGACACTATTTATGGGGCTCAGCGCGCATCGCCTCAATGAATGACCCATCCAAAATCAGTCTCATTCTCGAATACTTAAGAGCTAAACCCTACTAAAAAAACAAAACACCAAGCCTTATGAAAACCCTTCTTATTCTTCCACTCGCCCAACTGTTGTTGATGGCGACAGCCTCTGCTCAGACTACGAGCACCACAACTCAGGAGCGTCTAAACGCTTCCGAAAACATTACCGGAGAAAACCGATCCGGCCTTGCACCGCAGCAAGCACCAAGCGGTTTCATCTTCCTCAATGGAAACGTCTATGTGGTCAGCGGTGGTCGTGCGACACCACTGACTCGGGAAATGAGTTTCCGCGTTACGCCGCTGGGATTCGTGGGCTTCAATGGAGCACCGCAGAACATCCCCTCGGGAAGCATGCTCAGCATGGACGGGCAGTTGACGGCCGCGCCCAATAACCTCGTGGATGGCACAGGCAATACCATCGTCCTGCCCCCTTTTAACCAGCAAGGAGGCGGTCTCAACGGGGGCTTCAATGCTTCTGGCAACATAAACACTCAGGGGAACAACAACGGGGCTTCGCAAAACCAAACGAATCCCCAACAGCAAAATGGCACCAATATGCAAAACGGTGTCAATAACCAGAACGGGACCAACACCAATGGCACGAATCAGAATGGAGTGAGAAACGGCAGTAACGGTCAATCCTCCGGCACTGGAAGCACGCCGACAAATCCTCCCGCGAATGGTGGCACACCGACCACTCCTTCTGCGAACGGCGCGACGCCTACGACGCCTTCAGCAAATGGGGCAACGCCCAGAACGCCTCCTTCAAGTGGGGGAACAGGTAGTGGAACATCAGGCGGCACGTCAAGTGGTGGCACATCGGGCGGTTCCGGCGGAGCCAAAGGAAAGTAACCAGGCTTCCATTGGGCTCTTAAATCATGTCAGACAAACCCTCGAATCCGGCAGCGCACGCCCACGGCATCCTCGGAAGCCGTGGGCGTTTCAGAACATTGGGGATCATCCTTGGGATGAGCATACTGGTCACACTGGCATATTTCTTATGGGGACGGCGAGCGATCGAATCCGCTCTGGAACGTGAGGACATTCAGTTGATGATTGCACGGAATACGGCCAGAAAAATGAAAGGGAAGGTGGGCTTTCTACCTTTTGATTGGAATGGACTCAGCGTCTCTTGTGAAGGCATGATTTGCAAGACCGAGCCCCCGCGATCTCTCACTGAACTACGGGTTCATCAGATCAAGGCAGACGGAGCACTCAGTGAAGTCCTGCAAGGCAAATGGCTGATCAGGGAGCTTTGTGCAGAACATATTGAGGCTGCTTTTGGGGCTGCGGCGAGCAAACATCTGACGACCCCATTCAAGGAACCACCTACCTTGGAACCACCCGCCGAGAAGGAGCCTTTGTTAAAGACGGAGATTCAAAAACTCGTCATCGCACGAGCTGATGTGCTGTGGGGTAAATCTGAAGAGAACTTGGGCAGACTCTTGAACGTCTCCACGGAGATCACGCACTCGGGTGATAACTTTCAGGCCGTCGGGCATGGCGGGACGTTTCAGCAAAGCGGCTGGCCTCAAGCTCAAGTAACCTACCTGCGGATGCTGGATTCCTCGCACTCCTTGGAGATTCAGGAGGCCGTGCTGACGCTCGGCCATGAAAGCGAAATTCACGCTACCGGGCTTTTCGAGTTTGTAGAGAACCCTTCATTGAACCTGAAGCTGCGCTTTGAAAAGTGTCCGACCCATGCCTTCCTGTCAGAGGAATTGCGCTCCAAGTTTGAGGCGACGTTTGTCTCGGACACTCAAGTCACGCAGCAACTTAAGGAGAAAGCTCATGCCCAAGTGAAGGGCCGAATCCGCTTCACCAGTGCCCTACTTCACGATGTTCCCGCTTTGAACCGGGTGGCCGAGTTCACAGAGAAGAAGCAGTTCCGTCAGCTTAAGTTCAACCAACTAGAAGGTGATTTCTCATGGGATGGCGCGAAGTTGGAAGCCACGGAATTCGAGCTTGAGGTTACCGGTCTCCTGCGCGTTGAGGGACGCTTCACTGTCAAAGAAGGAGCCTTGCAAGCGAGGCTCCAACTGGGTGTCTCTGGCGAGGTTCTCACCAGCTTTCCGGGGGCACGCGAAGAAGTATTCAAGGAGAAGAGAGGAGCCTTTTTTTGGACTCCGCTAAAGTTGTCCGGCAGCTTAAAACATCCCGAGGATGATTTGAAGCCGCGCCTCATCGCCGCAGCCGAGGCCTTCTACGCGAAGAAGCTGCTCGCTGTGATCCTGAACCCCGGGAAGGACGTGATCGAGGTCTTGAAATTTCTTTGGTAATCCCGTCAAACTCGAACCTCTAAAACCTATGTCGCCTTCATCTCTGCTCATTGCTCTATCACGTTTTCTTATCATCCCCGCGATGGCCTTGGCTCTTGCCAGTTGTGCAAGCAAGCCATTGGAAACTTTTAAGGATGGGAAACCCGTCTTTAAACCGGAGAAATACTTCGCAGGTCACACCAACTCATGGGGCATCTTTGAGAAACGTTCGGGCGAGCCGAAGGAGATTCTTCACACGGAGACCAACGGAAAATGGGATGGCAGCACGCTTCATTTCGAGCAAGAGCTTTTGTTTGCGGAGGGCAAGAAGAAGCATCGCTCGTGGCTGATTCATCGCTTGGATGAACGTCATTACTCAGCCACCGGCACTGGCATAGTGGGCACGGCTCGCGGAGAGGTCAGCGGGAACGCTTTCCATTTGGAGTTCACACTGGATGCCCTGCCTGGCAATCCATTGGGCCACGTTCACATGTCTCAATGGATGTTCCTACAACCGGATGGCGTGACGATGGTGAATCGAGACACGATCACGAAGGCTGGTGTGATCATCACCGAAATCACGGAGCTGTTCCATAAGGATCATTGAGGCGTCTGCGAAAAGTGCTTTTGGAAAAAGCGCGCTACCTCTGCCGTCTGGCCCGCATCTAGGCTAAACCAGTGGCCTTTATCTGGCACCACGATGAGCTTGGCTTCGACGTGAGCTTGAACAAGCCGACGCTGCAAGACTTCGCTTTGTTCCAAAGGCACGAGCGTGTCCCGACTTCCATGCATCATCAGGAAAGGCGGCGACGTGCAACTGACGTGGTTCACAGGACTGGCCTCACGCGCCAGTGCCAGCTTTTGCTCAATCGGCCCACCCAGGAGCTTTTCAATATCACTCTCCTTATCTGGTTTCGAGTATTTGCGACCCATAGTCACCAGATCCGTAGGCGGATACATGGCGAACACGGCACGAATACGCGGTGCACCTTCCACGGTGCCCAAAAGTGCTGCCAGATGGCCACCCGCAGATTCACCGCTGAGCCCGATGCGCTGGGGATCGAGGCCGTATTCGCGACCATGCGTGCGCAGCCATTCTACGGCTGTGCGGCAGTCATCCAGTTGAGCGGGATACTTGTCCGTGCCGCTGAGACGGTATTGAATCGAGGCCACTGCGATACCGGAACGGGTCAACTCCCGCACATTCACATGGAAGCCCTTGCTGCCGAATTTCCAGCTACCGCCAAAGATCCACACCACGACGGGTGCGGGCTTCGCCGTCTGTGGAACATACAAGTCCATATGCAAGTCCTGACCGTGCGGTGAGGCGAAGAGCACGTCCCGATAAATACGCTCTCCCGCATGTGGTGGGGCATAGGCGGCGCAGCCCACGAGCATCAGAACAGCGCTCAATAAAGCGAGCCTACTAAGCGGAAAGAGCGTGGCGAGCGAAGGTCGGGATGCGTTCATAGGTTTGAGATATTTGGTTAACTAGGCCACCCAATGCTCAATCTCGCCAAGGCCTTGCATGGCTTTTTCAAGTTTGGAGAGCCCCAGTTCAATACGCGTTTTGACGGTTCCCAAAGGAAGGCGCAGGTAAGCGGCGATGTCGCGCTGACTCCGGCCCTCGAAGAAGGCTAGTTCCACGGCTTCGGCTTGTTCTTGCGGAAGCTTGCGGAGCATCTGGCAGAGGACATCACGCAGATCATTGCTGCCCACTTCCTGCTCCACATGGCATTTCCCTCGTGACCCATCAAAGGGGCGTTCTTGTTCCTCAAAGGTGGTGGTCATTCTGCGATAGGCATAGCGCTGTCTGAGACGATCCCAGGCGCGACGACGAGCCATTACGATGAGCCATGCTTGGAGCCTTCCTTTATCAGGCGAATAGTTGGAGGCACGCCCCCAGACTTGAATGAAGACGTCCTGTAAGATGTCGTCGGCTTCCGCCTCATCCTGCATAATACGCATCACGACGCTGCGCAAGAGGGCGCGGTAGCGGTCGTAGAGCGCCTGGAGGGCGTGTCCAGAGTTGCCTTGGGCCAATGCGGCCATTAATTCTTCGTCGCTAGCAGATTCGGTTTCGTGAATATGTTCGAGGGTTGCATTCATGCTGAACACTGAACATTTGACCGCTTTTTCCGCAATCGGGGCACACCATGAGGGCTTTATCCTCCAGATTGCGCTCATTGCTTCGGGGGGATGCGAACTCCGTATTCATGTCTTGAAACGAAAAATCGACGGGGCCCACGAGGAACACCGCCGATTTCAGTAATATGCGCGCCGGGACTGACCGTATTTATCGCGTGGACAGAATGTCTTCGACCTCAGATCGCGTCTTACCCAACTTCTGCTGCAAGCGACCGAGAAGTTCATCTTCCTTGCCCTCCTGATAGAGCAAGTCGTCATCTGTGAGCTGTCCGAATTTCTTCTTTAAGCCACCTTTGACCTCGTTCCAGTTTCCTTTCCAAGCGAGCTTGCCGGGCGAGGCATGCACGTTATCCCGCAGATCCTCCGCTCGCTCCTTTACTGACTCTTTGACATCCGATGTTTCGATAACGCGGACACGTTCCGTTTTGTTTTCACGGCAACTCAGAAGAGCCGTCATGCAGACTGCTGTTAATAAGAGGAAGTTCATTTTCATGATTTGATGGATGTTGGTTGGTATGCGGATGACTTTTCATCAGCAATTCACCCCAGTAATCGCATATGGGTTTTCACTTGGACGTGTCTGGCGATCTCCAGCGTGTTTATTTATCATGGCAACAGCCAAGCACTGGGCGAGATACGAAGATCGTCAGTAAATGAAATACTTTACGTGCAAATGCCAGAACACCCTCTTCTTCGACAACTCTCAATGCGTGGCCTGTGCCCGTGAAGTGGGCTATGACTATGAAACAGAGGAGATGGTCGAAATCACGCCCGGAGAAAAATGGCAAAGGTGTGCCAATGGCTTTGACTACCAAGTGTGCAACTGGGTCGTGCCCGCTGGAAATGGGCCTTCGCTGTGCCCTTCCTGCCGACTTAATCGCGTGATCCCCAGCTTGTCATTGGCCATCAATCAGACACGCTGGGCGAAGATTGAAGCGGCGAAACGACGGGCGCTTTACTCGCTCATTAAGACCCTGATTTTGATTCCTTCACGCAAGGAATCACAGCGCGGACTGGTCTTCGATTTTCTATCTCCACAACCCAATCAGCCTGTGCTCACGGGCCATGACTTTGGCATCATCACCTTGAACATCGAAGAGGCGGATGATGCGATTCGTGAACTTAACCGAGAGAATTTGGGTGAGCCTTATCGGACCTTGCTCGGACATTTCCGTCACGAGATTGCCCACTACTTTTGGTGGCTGTGGTTTGATGATCCCAAGCTGAATATCGAGCTTCATCAGGTCTTCCGTGGCGTCTTTGGAGATGAGAGCGTGGATTACGATGCCGCCATTAGGGTCCACTATAACCAAGGCGCTCCCATAGGCTGGGAAACGTCCTTCATCACAGCCTATGCCACCATGCACCCGTGGGAAGACTGGGCTGAAACGTGGGCTCATTACTTCCTGATCATAGATGCGGTGGAGACGGCGCAGTCCTTCGGATTGGACAATCCACGCACCTGTCCGCTGAAGGTGAAGGATCTCGAATGGACGATCCCTGAGCTTCCCGATCCTTACGGTAACCAACAATACGACGCCTTCATCTCCCTCATTCACCAGTGGTCAAGGATGTCTCCTGGACTTAATGAAGTCTCGCAGTCCTTTGGGCAGCGTCCGCTGTATCCCTTCGTCTTATCGGCTAAGGTGATGGAGAAGCTCTACTTTGTGCATTGCGTCTGCCATCACCTGCCAACAGCTACTCTTTCGCGGTAAAGACGGCTAGGGAACGCGCGGGGATGATGATCTGGGGAAGGTCGTTTTGAGCTTCATGCGGAGCTAAAGCGACCGTGGACAAACGACATTCCCATGGCTGCTGATCCGTGGGAGGAAGGATGAAGTTCAGGTCTTCATGATGGGCGTTCATCAGGATCATCAGGGAGTCACTGAAACGCGGCCTCCCATCCTGGCCGATCTCCGTGAGGGCCGCACCAGGAAGGATCATGGCGAAGCAACGCGTGAAGGACTCCTGCCAATCTTCATCCTCCATTTCGCGACCTTCAGAGTTCCACCAAATGACATCCTTCGGCAAGTTCTCACCCGCTGGTTGACCCGTCAGGAAATGCTTCCTCGTGAGGACGGGTTGCTCTTTGCGAAGCGCGATGAGCGTGCGCGTGAACTCCAGTAGTTCCTGCGCTGGCCCCTCCAGATTCCAGGAGAGCCAAGAGATGTCGTTGTCCTGACAGTAAGCGTTGTTGCAGCCACCCTGGGTGTGCCAGCGTTCATCGCCAGCCAGCATCATGGGCACTCCTTGAGACAGGAAGAGTGTGGCTAGAAAGTTCTTCGCCTGACGTAAACGCAGGGTCATCACCTCCTCCGGCGCGGGGTCACCCTCCGCGCCACAGTTCCAGCTCTCGTTATCGTTCGCCCCATCGCGATTCTCTTCGCCATTGGCCTCATTGTGCTTGTCATTATAGCTCACCAGATCACGCAGACAGAAGCCGTCATGCGCAGTAATGAAGTTGATACTTGCATGAGGGTGACGCCCGCTGTGCTGATAGAGATCAGCACTTCCACTTAGTCTGCCCGCGAGTTCACTGGCCGTGTCCGTGCCTTTCCAGAAGCGTCGGACTTCATCGCGATACTTCCCGTTCCACTCGACCCAGCCCGTAGGAAAGTTTCCCACCTGATAGCCGCCCATACCGAGATCCCACGGCTCTGCGATGAGCTTCACGGTGCAAAGCACAGGGTCTTGCGCGATGGCATCAAAGAACGATCCCAGCTTATCCCAACCGTAGAGTTCTCGCGCTAGCGCACTGGCCAGATCAAAGCGGAAGCCATCCACATGCATCTCCGTGACCCAGTAGCGGAGGCTGTCCATGAGCAGACGCAAGCACGCTGGATCGTGCATACCCAGGGTGTTTCCACAGCCTGTGAAGTCATCGTAGTAACGTCGCGACTGCTCTGAGAGCCGATAGTAGGAAGCATTGTCCAAGCCTCGGAATGAGAGCGTCGGGCCGCGCTCATTGCCCTCTGCGGTGTGATTGTAAACCACATCTAGGATGACTTCGATTCCGGCCTGATGCAGCCGTTTGACCATACCCTTGAACTCCCGCATGGCCGCGTGGGGATCAGGCGTCGAGGCATAGCTCGGCTCAAAGGCAAAGAATGATAACGTGTTGTAGCCCCAGTAGTTCTTCAGTCCGCGATCCAACAAAAACGAGTCATCCAGATGATGATGCACAGGCAGCAGTTCGACAGCCGTGACTCCCAGCTTGGTCAGGTAATCCATCGCCTCATCCGAGGCCAAGCCCGCATAAGTTCCCCGCAGATGCTCGGGCAGCGTTTCGAGCCTCTTCGTGAAGCCCTTCACATGAGCTTCGTAGATCATAGTGCGATGCCACGGAGTCTGAGGCTGCGTATCGTCACCCCAATCAAACTGCGTATCCATGACCATCCCTAGTGGGGCGACGGAAGCGGAACTGTGTCGGCTAAAGCTCAAATCAGCGCGTGAAGCCGAAGCCAAGCGATAGCCGAAGACCTCCGGCCCCCAGCGCACGAGCGGACGGCCTATGGCCTTCGCATACGGGTCCAGCAAGACCTTGTTCGCATTAAACCGATGCCCATCTTCAGGACGATAAGGGCCATGCACGCGATAGCCATACAACTGCCCCGCCTTAAGGTTGGGGAACAGACCATGCCAGATGTTATTGGTCCGTTCCGGCAGTTCAAAACGAGTTTCTTTCTGCTGCTTCGGTCCGTCGAAAAGACAGAGTTCGATCTTCGTCGCATTCGCAGAGAAGACCGCGAAGTTCACGCCCTCTTCCGTGATCGTGGCCCCTAAGGGATGGGGTTGACCGGGACGAACGAGCGTTTCCGCATTGATAGCGGGAAGTGAAATGGGAGGGCTGTTGGGGGATTGGAAGTGCATCTCGCCATTCCATCGAATTTCGCCCTGACATTGGATGTCTCCTTAGTGGAAAGATGCAAAGGCTCAAGACCACCTACTTGGCAGGACGCGATATGTTGGAGCAAGCAACAAACTCAATCCTGAATTTATGAGCCTTTCCCTCAAGCCGCAAAACCTCAAACGCTACCGTGATCTGCTGATGCTGTTTCATAAATATGGGCACGGCGATCTCATCAAAGAAGCGCCCATCATTGACGATCCCCTGCCCCACGCGCCTGCCCAACCCGTCCCGCTGGAAGCCAAGGAACTGGCTAAGGATATCGAAAAGCTTGGCCCCACTTATATCAAGCTCGCGCAGCTCCTTTCCACGCGCTCAGACTTCGTGCCTCAGGGCTACATGGATGCTCTCTCGCGGCTTCAGGACGGCGTTGAACCATTTCCTTTTTCTCAAGTGCAAGCCATAGTGGCGGTCGAAATTGGGGCGAGAATATCCAAAGCCTTCCTTGAGTTCGACCCCGTCCCCATCGCTGCGGCTTCCCTTGGACAAGTCCATAGAGCTGTGCTGCGAAGCGGGCAGCAGGTGGTCGTCAAGGTCCAGCGCCCAGACGCTCGTGAAACCGTCTCGGAAGATTTAGAAGCTATGTCTGAACTTGCTCAGTTCATGGACGCGCACACGGATTTCGGTCGCCGATATGGACTGACTTTGATCGTCGAAGAATTGCGCAAGTCCCTGCTTCGGGAACTCGACTACCGCCTCGAAGCGGCCAATCTACGGCTCATGCGCGAGCACCTCGCGAACTTCAAACGCATCCTCATCCCCGCGCCGGTGGAGGATTACTCATCCGGTCGGGTGCTCACGATGGAGCATGTCTCCGGTCAGAAGATCACCAAGTTTAGTCCTCTCGTCCGGTTGGATGTGGATGGAGATGCCCTCGCTGAAGAACTCTTCAAAGCGTATCTGCATCAAATTCTCGTCATAGGCGTCTTTCATGCTGATCCGCACCCCGGCAATGTCTTCCTCACCGAGGATCACCAGATTGCCCTGCTCGATCTCGGCATGGTGGGCCGCATTGGATCGGCCATGCAAGATCAGTTGCTCAAGCTTCTGCTCAGCATCAGCGAAGGCAATGGGGATCGCGCTGCCCAGATCGCTGAAAAAATGGGCGAGCGCGCCGAAGACTACGATACTCTTACTTTCAAACGCAACCTCGCTGATCTCGTCAATCAACAGCGCACCGCGAACCTGCAAGAGCTTCAGATTGGTCGCGTCCTGCTGGATGTGCAGCGCATCGCTGGCGAGTGCAACTTGCGTGTCCCACCTGAATTCACCATGCTCGGTAAGACCCTGCTCAATCTCGATCTGGTGGGCCGCACCCTCTCGCCCGAGTTTGATCCGAATGAATCCGTAAGGCGTAACTCTGCCGAGATCATGCATGAGCAGGCGCTGAAAGGATTCTCATCGGGAAACCTTTTCGGCCTGATGCTAGAGGGGAAGGAATTCTTGGAGAAGTTGCCCAGCCGTCTCAATCAACTGCTAGATCTCGTCGCTGAAAACAAGCTGCGGGTGAAGGTCGATTCCTTCAATGAAACGCTCATCGTCACTACGCTGCAAAAGATTGCGAATCGCATTACCCTGGGCCTTATCCTCGCCTCCCTGATCGTGGGGGCATCTCTGCTCATGCGCGTGGACACACCCTTCCGCATCTTTGGCTATCCCGGCGTGGCCATGCTCTTTTTCTTCCTCGCGACTGGCGGCGGCTTGGCCTTGGCGCTTCAAATCTTGCGCAATGATCGGTCGGAGCATTGACCAAATTTTTCTTGATACCCATCCATCGCCAACCCTTCATGCGAATAGGTGTGAAAAGGAGTAAGTCATGACTCAATGCGAAATTTGCGGAACTGAAAATGAAAAAAATTTCACGGTCATCATGAACGGCGAGAATCACGTCTTTGACACTTTTATGTGTGCCATCCAAGAACTCGCTCCTCTGTGCGAGCACTGCGGCTGCAAGGTTCTCGGGCACGGCGTAGAGAGATCAAGCCATCTGTTCTGCAGCGACTCTTGCTCGCGGAAGGAAACTAGCGAAGCACCCCCCGAGGGTTAAACGCGATGAATGAATCATGCTGGTTCGATGGACATCCAAAACCCTTTCCGCAAATGAAAGGGGTGTTTCGGGTGGATGCGCTCGTGGTGGGCGGTGGGATCGCAGGACTGACGGCGGCGCATCTCTTGCAGAAGGCGGGTGCGCGGGTGGCCTTGCTGGAGAAGGGCTGGATAGGTCGCGGGGAGTCCGGGCGCACGACAGCGCATCTGACATATCCGACGGATAAGCGGCTCATTGATCTGGTGGATGATATTGGAGAAAATCATGCAGAGGCCGTGTGGGACGCTCAGAAAGCAGCCATGATGCAAATTGAACAAAACGTGCTGGATGAGTCACTGGACTGTGATTACAAGCATGTGCCGGGCTATCTCTATGCCAGCATCGAAGGGGAACCGGTGGATGCGAGTCGTCTGCGGATGGAAGCACGACTGGCGCGCAAACTTCATTTCGATGCCACGTTTATAAGTAGTGCTCCCATCGTGAAGCAGCCTGCGATATGCTATGCCAACCAAGCGAAGTTCCATCCTTATAAATATCTCACGGGACTGGCAGCGAGCCTGCATCGCGCAGGCGCTCATGTGTATGAGAACTCCGAGGTGCTGGACTTTGAGGACGACCCTCAGCGGGCGATTGGAGAAGGTTTTACGGTTCACTACAATCACCTTTTCATCGCGACACAGGTGCCGCTGCAGGGCAATCGCAATGCGCTGAGTGCGGCTTTATTACAAACAAAGCTGGCCGCCTATTCCACTTATGCCGTAGGAGCGAAGCTGCATAGCGCGGTTCCTGAGGCGCTGTTCTGGGACACGTCTGATCCCTATCTCTATCTCCGCATTGATCATCGCCATGACGGGAAGTATGTGATCCTCGGCGGAGAAGATCACAAGACGGGGCAGGACTGTGACACGCGACATTGCTTCGAGACCTTGGGTCAAAAGCTGCGCGGAATCTTCCCGGAAGCGGTGCAGGATCATCACTGGTCAGGGCAGGTGATCGAGACATTGGACGGGCTTCCCTACATTGGAGAAACCGGGGAAGGGCAATTCGTGGCCACGGGATTTTCCGGCACGGGTATGACCTTCGGCACGCTTTCAGGCATGATGTTCCGGGACTACGTGCTGGGCATTCAGAATCCTTGGCGTGATCTTTTTAGCGTGGATCGCAAAAAGTGCCCGCTCACTTGGGACTATCTGAAAGAGAACAAGGATTATCCTTATTACCTTTTAAAACGAATGCTGACGGGGGCCAGCGACACTACCGCCTCATCCCTACTGTGCGGCGAGGGGAAGATTCTCTGGCATAAGGGCTGCAAGACGGCGGCGTATCGTGATCCCGAGGGCAAGCTGAGTTTGCTCTCGCCCATCTGCCCGCACATGGGCTGTGTGGTGTGTTGGAACGTGACGGAGAAGACGTGGGACTGCCCCTGCCACGGTTCCCGCTTCAGTGCCGCTGGCGAAGTCCGCGCAGGCCCGGCGGAGAAGCCACTCACCCCTCTCACTGACGAGGATTCTGTATGAACAAGACCTTGCGGATGATGAGCTACAATGTCCACAGTTGCGTGGGCACGGACCGGAAAAGGAACCTCGCGCGCATCACGGATGTCATCAGGGAGCAGCAGCCGGATGTAGTGGCCTTGCAGGAATTGGATCAAGGTCGGGCACGCAGCGGAGGCTTAGATCAGGCGATGCTGATCGCGGAAAAGCTCAGCATGTATTTCCATTTTCAACCAGCCTTTCGTGTGAAGGAGGAACAATACGGGGATGCCATCCTGAGCCGTTTCCCCATGCAGATCCGTCATGCGGGCACACTGCCCACGGTCAGGTCGTTCTTGGCCTTCGAGCCACGCGGTGCCTTATGGGTTTCACTCACCAAAGACGACGTAGCAGTGAACATCATTAACACCCATCTGGGACTCAGTCCCAAAGAGCGCGACCGCCAAGTGGAAGCGCTGCTGGGACCCTCGTGGCTCGACAATCCTGAGTGCGCACACAAGACGATCTTATGTGGTGACCTCAATGCGCTGCCCAGCTCGCGAGTTTACCGGAAGCTCTTCAAGCGAATGCGAGATACCCATGCGCACCTGCCCGGTAAGGGGCGCACGTTTCCCTCGTGGTATCCGCTGCTCCGACTGGACTACATTTTTGTCTCACCTGATCTGGAAACCGTGTCTTCAGAGATCGTGCGCACGCCCTTGGCCAGGATCGCCTCAGATCATCTGCCTATCCTCACTGATATTCGCCTGACACATCGGCAACGGCCCTTGGAAGCCTTCGCCTGTTCACATTTGGGAGCGGAAAACGCTGCCTGCATGGCCGAGAATCTTTTCTGACCAAGGCCGATGCCGCCAGTCATGAAGCGTGATCTCCCGTGAGTCTCGCTTATCCGCAGCGAAGACTTCCGCCTGCTGCGCGGCAAAGGTTTGATCCAACACATTCAGGTTCGCCTCCTCGTTCAGACAAAGTGAACGATCATCCAGATTGCTGGAACCCACCGAGACCCATTGATGATCCACGATGAAGTATTTGCAGTGAAGCAGCGCGGACTGGTATTCAAAGAAACGCACGCCGGCCTCCAAGAGCGGACCCCAACAAGAACGGCCCACCATGCGCACGAGGCGTTGGTCGATCTTCTCACAAGGCACGATGATTTGAATGTCCACGTTCCGCTGCCTCGCCTCCAGCAGCATTTGGATCGTCAACGCATCAGGAATGAAATAGGGATTCGCGATCAGAATCGAATCACGCGCAGCGGCGATGGAGAACAGGAACATGAGCCGCGCGCTGTCCGCACCATCAGACGATGAACTGCGAAACACCTGACAAAGCGTGTCACCCACTGGCGGAAGCTCGGGGAAATAGGCGTCGCCATGCAGGATGGCGGATCGCGTGCGAATCCAGTTGTCCATGAACGCCTGTTGCATCTGCGCCACCGCCGGCCCTTCCACGCGGTAATGAGAATCCCGCCAATGCCCCGCCGTATGGCCATCCCCATCCCAATCATCCGAGATACAGACGCCGCCGATGAAGCCGACGCGCCCGTCCACCACGAGAAGCTTGCGGTGCGTGCGGTGATTGAATTGGAAGAGATGCAGGTAACGAAAAATCTCCACTTCTACACCGCTGCGCTTCAGCGTGCGGAAGAGAGGCCCGTGCAGGCAGTCGCACCCCAGTGCGTCTTGAAGGAAGTGAACCTTCACGCCGTGCTGGGCTCGCTCCGCCAAAGCATTCACGAATAACTCTGCGATGTAGCCCTCGGTAAACACGAAGTTCTCGAACGTGATCGAGTGTTGAGCAGAAGCGATGGCGGTCAGCATCGCGGGAAAGATCGCGTTGCCATTCTGGAGCGCTTCGATCTTGTTCCCATCCAACAGTGGTGGCCCCAGAAGTTGGCTCATGGTCCTGCGGAATGCGCCGTCGCCGACACCATAGTCGGTGCTGATACGATGCTGGACCGCCTTCTCCTTATCCAGAAAGTTCTTTGCGATGATCACCGCCGCGAGACCGCTGAGCACCGCCGTTCCCACGAGGACTCCATTTCCAGCACCGGATTGATTTTTTGAAGACATGAGCAGCGGTTAGTCTTCCAACTCCTCGTCCTTGGCTTCCAGTCCGAGCTGCTGATCTTCCAATGACCGCAGATCTTCCTCCGCTTCATCCAAGCCTTCTTCGACAAGGCTTTGCGAATACCCAGCCTCATCATCAGGCAACAGACGACCCACGCGATGACCGAACGAACCGGGAGCTTCATCCCACGTTTCCAGTATATCGAGCACTGGCGTGACGATCTCCGGTGGCATGGGAAGATTGCCCTGTCCATCTTCTGAGAGCAGATCCTGCTCATCCGCTTGGGATATAATAGTGGCATCACGGATGGCGTCCGTATCGTGGCCTTGATCAACGGCTGACGTTTTTCGTATGGGAGGCGTTTTCATAAGTGGGCAACGGTTGTTTCTCCTGATTCGCAGCATCACTCCCTTTTGCGCGTAACCTTACTGTTTGTGAAAAGGCCAACGCGAATTTTGTTGAGCGCAGGTCGCGTCTTGGAAACGAAGGGATGGCAGTTATCAACCCCGATGATTCATGAATCCGAAAACACTGATCAAAATCACCCAGAACGCCGGGGCTGCTTGGCTGGAACATGATGCTCCGACGATGGGCGCCGCGCTATCCTATTACGCGGTGTTCTCCGTGGCTCCTCTGCTACTCATTTCCATCGCCATCTCCGCCTTTGTGTTCGGAGAGGAAGCCGCGAGAGGACAGATCGTGGAACAGATCGGCGGCCTAGTAGGAAAGGAAGGTGGAGCGGCCATTCAAACGATGATCGAGCACGCGAACAAACCGGGAGCCGGACTGCTCGCGACGCTGATGGGCATCGTGGCGCTGGTCTTCGGCGCATCCGGTGTCTTCGGGCAGTTGCAGGATTCTTTGAACAAGATTTGGGGCGTGACCCAGAAGCCGGGACAGGCATGGATCACGCTGCTGCGCCATCGCTTCGTCTCGTTTGCCATGACCCTTGGCGTCGGCTTCCTGTTGCTAATTTCTCTGGTCCTGAGCGCTTGGCTAGCGTCGCTGGGTCATTTCGTGGAAGGCGTGCTACCCCCGAGCGCCATCGTGGGCCGGGTGATGAACCTCTTGCTTTCCTTTGGCGTCATCACCGTGCTCTTCGCGCTGATTTTTAAGGTGCTGCCTGATGCCCAGATTAGCTGGAGTGATGTTTGGATTGGAGCCGTCATCACTGCTCTGCTGTTTAACCTGGGAAAGCACCTCATCGGTCTTTATCTGGGCACGAGCGCCGTGGCTTCCGCCTATGGCGCAGCAGGTTCCCTGGTGGTGGTTCTGCTCTGGGTTTACTATAGCGCGCAGATCCTTTTCTTCGGTGCTGAAATCACTAAGGCCTATGCCACGATGGCTGGCTCATACTGCTGGGATGAGTCCCAGATCCAACCAAGTCGGGGTGCAGAAAGCGTCAAACTGGTGGAGAAGCCGACGGCTCATGGTCCCCAGAAGTGATGGTCGCCTACGATGAGGCGACCATCCTTGAAATCAAGCGAGGGTGTTATTTGGAGTTGAGTTCCTTGGCCTTGTCCAAGTGGGCACGTAGCGTGGGGAGCATCTTGTCAGCGAAGGCTTTCACCTCGCCATCTTTCGCATTTTTAGCTGCGCTCTCGAAGTCGCTCACGGTGGTTTTATGGCCACTCACCATTTCCGAGGTGAATTCCTTGTCGAAATCCGCTCCGCTGTATTTCTCCAGCTTCTGGAACTTCTCGGCATGTTTCGGATCGATCACGGCGGAGAGTTCCACGCCTTTGCTGTCAGCCAGTTTCTTCAGCTCCGCGTTCGCGGCCGTGTGATCCTTGACGATCATTTCGGCGAACTCCTTGACGGCTGAACTGGAGGCCTTCTGCGTTCCCAGCTCGGCCAATTTCACTTCAGCCATGCCTCCCATGCCCGCCGTTTTAATGAACTTTTCGTCGCTGGATTCGAGGCTAGATTTTTCCGCCATCGCTGATGAGTGGAAAAGGGAAGAGCCGCAGAGAGCAAGGGCTAGGATCGGGAGAAGCAGTGTTTGTTTTGTTTTCATAATCGTTTGTAGTTTTGGTGGTTCACGTTGCGCTGCCAGACCATGAGGGTGCTGGAGGTCATCAGGCTTTCGTGAGCCGAAACCGACTTGGATGGATGGCCCCACGAAATGAGGGGGCGTTCAGGGCTGCGCCTGATGTGGTAGAGACAACCAATCTTTATTCCGGCTGCTGAAGCGAGGCCCACTCAAAAGCAAAGCGCACCAGTTCTGCGGCATCCTTGAACCCCAGCTTCTCCTTGATGTGGGAGCGATGCGTCTCGATGGTCTTGATGCTCAGATGCAGCGCGCCGGCGATGTCCCGCGTGCTGGAGCCCTTACCCATCAGTTGCAAGACTTCCAACTCACGATCAGAAAGTTTATCCACGGGAGAAACCGAGTCGCTATTGTCAGACTGAATGGCCTTGAAGACCAAGCGCTCACTGAGCTTCGAGCTGATGTAAAGTCCCCCATCAATCACCTTTCTGATTGCTTTGACGACGTGATCTATGGCCTCCGCTTTCATCACGTAGCCTTTGGCTCCAGCTCGCAAGGCTCGCAGCGCATAGAGCGACTCATCATGCATGGAGAGGATGACGATGGAAAGCTTTGGCTCCTCCGAGAGCATCATCTTGATCAATTCAATCCCATTCATGCCTGGCATGGAGATGTCCACCAGCGCTACCTCCGGCTTCACATCCCGCATGACGCTGAGTGCCTGCGCCGCATTCTCGGCTTCGCCACAGATGTTGAAGTCCTTCTGTTCTGCCAGCAACGCGATCATGCCGCGACGGAACACAGGATGATCATCCACGATGAGGATTCGTTTGGCCTCCACTTTGGCGGCAGATTCGGCGTGGTCAGCAGTGGTTGATTTGCTCATCGGAAATGAAGGGGGGTAGATCGTGGATGGTGCTTCCAAGGCAGGCTCGCCAGATAAAACAGAGCCCTACGTGCCCAACACAAGCATCCATTTTTTAGTAGGGTCAACGAATATTCCCGCGTGGAGGCTGCTCTCTATCAGGCACGACCCTGAAGGGCGGGTAAGGCACTCTCCAGAGGCCAGAAACACTTCGACATAGAGCATGGTTTTGGTTCATCTTAGGCTCTTCAGAACAGCAAATCTCTAACCCTTTACTGAGCCCCATGAAAACTGCATCAACTCGTCAGACAGTCTGGTCACTGGCCCCTTCCCACTCGGTTCGGACCCATGCCCCCAAACCAAACAAAAACGAATACCTGCACCCTTCCCCTCCAGCGTGGCAATCAAGGAGCAAGATGCCGAGCATCGTCAGTCGTGATCACCCGCACACCACGCAGAATACACCGGATGTTTCTGATAAGTTTTCAACACTGCATATCGAGCGCCTCGAACTCGAAAAAGAACCGCTCACCCAGGTTACGCAATCCATCGAAGTCCAGGCCCCCCTCGCTGCCGTTTATCTGGCGTGGACACGATTCAAGGCTTTCCCACATTTCATGAGAGGCGAGGACGTAGTGGCACGGCTTGATGAAAGTCGCATGGTCTGGCCTATCCGTATCGGCTTCGAGACCGTGCCGTTGGAAGCCGAAATGGTGATGCAAATCCCCAATGAAATCATCGCCTGGAGAAGTGCCGTTGGACACCGTTATCCCAACTCTGGAGAGGTGCAGTTCGAGGCCGTAAACCAGCTTCTCACCCGGATCCATATTCAGTTCGATTTGAGTCCGCGCGGAGCCCATCGCTGGTCTGGCAATCCTCTGAACTCGCTCACGCAATGCCTTGACTGGAGCCTGCGAAGCTTCCGTAGCGTGACGGAGCTGCACATCGCCTATGAGCTCGAATGGTCGAACTACGAAGGTGCGGCAGTGGCCTGACTTCAGTGCTTCGGATCATCCAAATAAAATTGAGTTCACTATGAAACACATTGAAAAATCAATCATCATTCATGCGCCGCTTCGTCGGGTGTATAACCAGTGGACTCAGTTCGAGGACTTCCCCCGCTTCATGCCGGGAATCGTGCTCGTTCAGCAATTGGATGATGAGCACGTTTACTGGCAGGCGGATGTTTACGGAAAGATGATCGAGTGGGAATCCGAGATCACTGAGCAGATTCCTGATCAATTCATCTCTTGGCGCAGCACCGTGGGTCGTCCCATTTCCGGGGCGATCTTGTTTGAAGAGATCAGCCTCCAACGCACCCGCATCATCCTCAGGCTAGATTACCAGCCGGAGGGGTGGATCGAAAGGTTCTTTGATTTTCTGGGGGCGACGGGCACACGGGTTGACCATGATCTCCGGCGCTTTCAGGACTTTATCGAGCACCGTGAGCAGCCCACGGGTGGCTGGCGCGGTAAGATTCAAGAGTTGGAAGCGGAGGAGGTCTGGCAGCAGTGGACCCGCTACTAACGTAAAGTGATTTTCAGTGTTCAGGATTCAGCGTTCAGCCGGATAAATTTTACGGTGTCCGCATTTTCTTGGTTGTTCTTGCGTGCATGACCTGCGGAACGCTGAACCCTGAACATGGCGATGAATTCGCTTCTCATCATGCAGAACCTCTCCATGCCCGCCCTGCCGCGATCACTGCTGATGCAAATCACAGTGGTCGCGGCTTTGTATTTCTTGGGAGCGAAGTTGGGTCTGATGCTGGCTTTTGAGAAGTCGAATGCCACGCCCATCTGGCCCCCCGCTGGGATTGCTCTAGCCTTCATGCTGCTGAGGATGGAAGGCTGGCGGTTGTGGCCCGGAGTATGGCTCGGAGCCTTCTTGGTCAACGTCGTGGTCTTCACGGAAAATCACGCCGCCAGCCCCTTCACGATCCTCTTAGTTTCAGCGGTCATTGCCAGTGGGAACACGTTGGAAGCCGTCGCGGGTTGGTTCATGAGTCATCGCTGGCTGGCCCGCTCCCCCGTTGAGGATGTGGTTACAGGCATGGCAAAGGAAATGGCGGCAGGCAGGCTGGGCGTATTCCAGTTCGCGCTGATGGCTCTGACCGCCGCCTCACTTAGCGCTTTGATTGGGCCACTGACGGTATGCGCGGCGGGCATCGCTTCATGGTCTGATTATCTCCTTATCTGGCGCTTGTGGTGGTTCGGGGATGCCTCAGCCATCTTCCTTTTCACGCCCGTCGTGCTGGCAGTGATGCGGCCTGAAAAGATCAAAGTGCATCACACGAGTTGGGTGGAAGGAGCCCTCGCATTCTCGTTCCTAACAGGGTTGTGCTGGATCATCTTTTCAGGTGTTTTAGGTTCCGTGGGTCGGCCTTTCCTCTCCATCCTTCCCGTGATCTGGATCGCCATGCGCATGGGGATGCGCGGCACCGTGTTAGCCATCGGGGTGCTGTCCAGCTTTGCGATCTATTACACGACGCAGAAAATAGGGCCGATGGCGATGACGACTGATTTGGATTCCCTCCTCTTCCTGATGAGCTTTCTGTGGACCATCGCACTCACCAGTCTCACGGTCGCTGGCACTGTTACCGCTCGGATACAGGCGGAAAATTCATTGCGGGAAAGAAATGCGGATCTGGAAGCCACCATGTCCGCCATTCCCGCGCTGGTGGCCTTCGCGGAAGATCGCGAATGCCGCACCATCCGGGGCAATGATCTGTTCCACGAGTTGCTGCGTATTCCGCGTGATGGCAATCTTTCCAAGTCCGCGCCCACGGCCCAGTTTCCGCGAAATTTTATGGTGCGCGTGAATGGAGAGAATGTCCCACCCTCGGAGTTGGCCATGCAGAAAGCCGCCCGCACTGGCTTGATGGTCATCGGTCAGGAACAGGAGTTGATCTTTGCCGATGGTGAGGTGCGCTACATCTATGGGAATGCCATGCCGCTCTTTGACAAACGCCACGCGCCACGCGGTTCCGTTGGTGCTTATCTGGACATCACTGAACAAAAGCGGGCCAATGCTGCCTTAGTAAAGAGTCAGGGTAAATTGGAACACGCTCTGGCCTTCCAGTCTGCGATTATGGACAGTATGGCAGAGGGACTTTACGCCGTGGACACTCAAGGGTTGGTCACTTTTATTAACCCGGCGGCAGAACGCTTGTTTGGCTGGACTAGCGCGGAATTGCTGGGCCAGAACATGAATGATTATACCCATCATCACCGCCCGGATGGCACACCTTTTCCCGTGTCCTCATCCAGCGCTGTTCAGGTGTTGCAAAAGGGCGTCATTCTGACCGATCAGGAGGATTACTTCATTCATAAGGACGGAACCTTTTTCCCGGTCATCTACAATGCCGCACCTCTCCGTTCCGGTGACACGATCACGGGAGTCGTGATCGCCTTCTCAGATGTCACTGAACGTAATCGCACCTCTGAAGACCTCCGACGGAATGAAGAAATCCTGCGCTCCATCACGGATCACTCCGCTGATATGATCTTTGTCAAAGACTGTAAATCCCGCCTCCTCTTCATGAATCCAGCGGGCCTGAAGCTGCACGGACGCTCTTGGGATGAATTGATCGGTTATACGGACATGGAATGCCACCCGGACCAGAAGGAAGCTTTAGGCTTCATGTCTGAGGACCGATCCGTGATTGAGTCCGGCTGCACCCATACCGTGGAGGAAGTCTTTACTTGTCCTGGAGGCCAGAAAATCATCCTCTCAACCACTAAGACACCCCGGCTTGACAAGGACGGGAAGGTCATCGGCATCATTGGCGTGGCGCGGGACATTACGGAAATCAAAAGCGCCCAGAATGCCTTGCACCGTCTAAACGATGAATTGGAAAAGCGCGTGGTCCTGCGCACCACGGCTTTACGGAAGGCCAATGAGGAACTCAGCCATGAGATGAACGAGAGACAGCGCTTGGAAGACGAAGTGCTCGGCATCGCCGAAAAGGAGCAGCGTCGGCTCGGCCTGCATCTGCACGAAGAACTGAGCCAACAACTCGTCGGCATCGGCTTCCTCTGCAAAGTCCTCTCAGTGAAACTAATGAATGAACAGCACCCTGAAGCGAAGGGCGTCGGTGAGCTTTCCGTCCTGTTGCAAGAAGCCCTCGAAGCCACGCGCGATCTGGCAAAGAGCTACTACCCCGTGGAACTCGAAACCGGAGGGTTGATCACCGCTTTGCAGAGCTTGGCGGAGCGCACCGCGCGGTTATTCGGTGTGGATTGCGAGTTCAGATCTCAAGAGGCTCTCACGTTCTGCAACGAAGATCACACCGCGATCCACCTTTACCGCATCGTGCAGGAAGCCGTCACCAATGCGCTCAAGCATGGAAACTCCAAACGCATCCTCATCGAATGCAAAACCGTGAAGGGCCACGGCATCATCTACGTTACTGATGATGGCAGCGGCTTCGATCATACCGCCCCCACGGACGGCATGGGGCTCCACCTTATGCGCTACCGCGCTGGGCTGGTGGGAGCAGAACTGGAAGTGAAGTCCCAACCCAATGGCTGCACGGTCATCTGCGCCATGAAAGGACTGCGAAACAAGGTCGCTCCTAAAACGCTTAGGTGAGGATGAGAGGCAGTAGCTGCTCAAATACAGCTACCACCCTCCTATTAGCAGCTTAGGCGCGCTTTGACTTGGTGCGTGAGCTTTTGGCAGAGGTGCGACGGGCGGCTTGGTGAATCTCTTTAGTCACTTCCTCCTCAGTCGCCGCCGCGATGGGCTGCGCAGGCCCTTCGATGAATTCAATGTCATCACCTTCATTCCACGGGCCTCGCTCATCCGTCTCTCCATCATCTCCTTCACCCGTCGAATCATTGTAAAACTGTTCGACGATGCCCGGCGTCGGCTGAATCAAGCCAATGACCAAAGGGTCTTTCCCCATACTCTCCAGCGCGGCCATGAAGGCTTTCAAGTGAGTGATCTCACGGGTCATCAGGAATTGCAGCGCGTCCTTGGTGCCGGGATCATCGCAAAAGTTGATCAGGCGTTCATAGACAATCTTCGCGCGCGCTTCCGCAGCGATGTTACTGCGCAAGTCAACATCCAGCTCACCCGTCACTTTCAGGTAATCCGCCGTCCACGCATTCCCCATCGAGTTGCAGAGCGTCACCCCACCCCCACCGGCAATGGCCACCAGTGGATCAGCCTCCGCCGCCTCGCGGGCGGTCTTCATAGGCTTCAAATGCATCCGCGCCAGCGTGCCGACGATTTCCAGATGGCTCAGTTCCTCCGTGCCGATGTCCATGAGCAAGTCCTTGCGGGCCGGGTCTTCACAGTTCAGCCCCTGGATCGAGTATTGAAGAGCGGCGGCGAGTTCGCCATTAGCGCCGCCAAACTGTTCCAGCAGCATGTTGCCAAACCGTGGGTCCGGCGTCCCGATGCGGACGGTATACATGAGTTTTTTAATGTGGTGATACATAGTCGTTTTTGATTTTTTATAGGCTTCGACTCATCACCGATGAAGCACCGTGGATGAGCCATTCCGTATAGAATCGGATTCCGGTAGTCCTTCGGCGGTTTTAATAGGCGCTCATTTCATAGACGGCCCATCCACGGACAGACAGTCCAGCGAATCCTCAGAGCCAGGACAGTGCGAGATGAAGAAAGAGACACCCATCACTAAGCTCAAGCCCGTCCTCACAGCGGAGGAAAGGCGGACCCGTAAAAAGGAGAAGCGCGAGAAACAAAGGGAAGCCAATGCCGGACGAGCCCTAAAGATGCATGATGCCCGTCTTGCCTCGGCTCCCGCTCCGGCTCCGTTCAATCACGATCTTCCCGCTGTTAATGTGGGCTGCTCCGGCTGGTTCTACTGGCACTGGCGCGGTGCCTTTTATCCGCAAGACATGCCGACGAAAGAATGGTTCACGCACTATGCCTATAACTTCCCGACCGTGGAACTCAACGCCCCCTTCTATGCGTGGCCGACCGTTAATGCCGTCAAAGCATGGGTGAAACAGGCGGGGAGCAGAGAGTTCGTCTATACCGTGAAAGCCTGTGAGCTGATCACCCATGTGAAACAGTTCAGCCGCACGAGAATTCTGATCAAAGATTTTGGTTACATCGCCGATCTTCTCGGCCCACGCATGGGCTGCTTCTTATTCCAGTTGCCGCCCAGTTACCACTACACAGCGGCCCGGTTGAAAACCCTTCTCAGCCAGCTCGACCCCGCACGGCGGAACGTGGTGGAGTTCCGGCACCGCAGTTGGTGGAACGAGAAAGTCTATGCCGCTTTTAAGAAGAATGGCACGATCTTCTGTTCATGCAGCGGCCCGAAGCTGCCGGATGAACTCGTCGTCACGGCGGATGAAATCTACGTTCGCTTTCACGGTTTGACCGCCTGGTATCGGCATGATTACACCGCAGAGGAACTGGCCGTCTGGACGCAGCGCATCCGAGCGAGCGGCTGCAAACGCGTCTGGGCTTACTTCAACAATGACCGCGATGGTTTTGCCATCAAGAACGCGAAGGAATTCATGGCTCAGCTCAATGCCGTGAATATCACAAGTAAGCGATGATGCCCTGAGAGGCCCATCAGGGCGCACGCAACTCTCTGACCGGTTCCGAATGAAATGCCATGACGACTTCTCCTCCACTACTGAAACGCCTTGAGTTCACGCTTCGCACTGAAGGCGATGTGATTCTTCGAGAACCTCAATTTGTGGAGGACTGCTCCGAACTGCCACTCGCCGTGATGCGTGCCGTTGAGGACTTTCTGGAGGCGCATGATCAGGAGATTCTCCTCCCCCTCACGATCCATGTGAAACCAAGCGATCATGCCTCCCTCTGTTAGTTGGCCTTGCCAAACACTTACTCTTCATTCTATGCGTCCCATCTGGAAAGGTTCCGTCGGTTTCGGTCTGGTGAACATTCCCATCACCTTGTATCCAGCCACTTACACGGAGGACTTGAAATTCCGTCTGCTACGGGCGGGTGACTTGAGTCCGGTCAACTACAAACGGGTGGCGGAGAAGGACGGGAAGGAAGTGCCTTGGGATCAGATCGTGAAAGGCTATGAGCACGAGAAAGGCAAGTATGTGGTGCTGAAGGAGGAGGACTTTAAGCGGGTGGACATCGAGGCCACCCAAACCGTGGACATCATGGCCTTCGTGGAACTGGATGAAGTCAATCCAGTGTTCTTCCACAAGCCCTATTACATGGAGCCACAGAAGGGCGCAGACCGGGCGTATGTGTTGCTGCGGAACGCCTTGAAGGACACGGGAAAGATCGGCATTGCCCGCGTAGTGCTCAAGACGAAGCAACACCTCGCGGCGGTGAAGCCGCAAAACGAAGGCCTCATGCTCGAATTAATGCACTTCGCCTCAGAACTCCGGGATGTGGAAGATTTCAAGCAGCCGAAGGAGTCCAAGATCGCCAAGAACGAACTCGACATGGCGAAGACGCTGATTGAAACCATGACGCAGCATTGGACCCCTGAAGCTTATAAAGATGAATACCGGGCCTCCATCCAAGAGTTGATTGATGACAAGATCCAACACGGCGGAAAGACGGTCGCAAAGAAAGCGACCAAGAAGGTGATGGGCAATGTGATTGACCTCGTATCCGTGCTTCAAGAAAGCATCCGTCAGGGTGCCAAGGCTCCGCCGAAAAACGCTGCGTCCGCCAAGAAGAAGCCAGCCGCCAAGAAGAGTCGTAAACCCCGCCGGGCTGCCTGAACAAAGCCATGTCTCTCACCGAATACCGTCGGAAGCGAGACTTCGCTGTCACGCGAGAACCCCCAGCAAGATTGGCGAAGGGCTCGGGGCCACAGGCTCGGTTCGTTATTCAGAAGCATGACGCATCCCGCCTCCATTATGACTTCCGCTTGGAGCTCGGTGGAACTTTGATCTCATGGGCCGTGCCGAAAGGAATGCCGATGGCCAAGGGTGAAAAACGACTGGCCATCAAGGTCGAAGATCATCCCGTTTCCTATATCGACTTTGAAGGCACCATTCCCAAAGGGCAATATGGCGGAGGAACCGTGCAAATCTGGGATCGGGGAACCTATGAACCTCTGAGCAAGTCCCCCAAGAAGGAACTGGCCGGAGGTAAGCTGCACTTCGTCCTCACCGGGCATAAGCTCAGTGGCGAATGGTATCTGGTAAGGCTGAAGGATGAGGAACAATGGCTCATCATCCGGGGCGGAGAAGACCACCCGAAGCTCAGCAAGGAGAAGCAGGATCTCTCCGCCCTTTCGGGCAAGACGTTGGCTGAGTTATCCAAGGGAAACCCTGGGGGGAATTCTTCAGTCAAAGTTCCGAAGAAGAAGCCTAAGCCCAAGCTCAAGACAACGCCCGCGCTGATTGAAGCTGAATTCATCGAACCGATGAAAGCGAAATCAGCAGACGGAGCGCCGAGCGGTGACTGGCTCTATGAGGTCAAACTGGACGGGTTCCGAGCGGTGACCTACCTGAAGGGCGGCGCGGTCAGGTTGCTCTCCCGCACGAATCATGATCTCGCGGCCAAGTTCCCTGAAGTCGTCGAGGCCTTTCAGGAGTTCACGAAAGTGGAGGCTATTTGGGATGGGGAGATCGTGGCCTTGGACCCGAAAGGACGTTCCTCTTTTCAACTGCTCCAAGCCTATGAACTCGGTCAGGAGCGTCCGCCCTTACGTTACTATGTCTTTGATCTGCTCAGCCTGCGCGGGAAGAGCCTCGTGCATCTCCCGTTGGAAGAACGACGGGGAAAGCTGGAGAAGTTATTGGCCACTTCATCGGGCATGATCCGCTTCTCACCCACTCTGGGAAGCGAGTCCGGACCGCTCTTAAAGCAGGCGAAGAAGTTGGGCCTTGAAGGGCTGATCGGAAAACGCTCCTGCTCCCTTTATGAATCGGGGCGCAGGAGTGGGGCTTGGATCAAGCTGAAACTGGTGAAGCAGCAGGAGTTTGTCATCGGAGGTTACACGGAGCCCAGCGGAGCGCGGCAGCACATGGGTGCTTTGCTCGTGGGCGTGTATGAAAAGAATAAGCTCGTCTATGCTGGAAAAGTGGGCACGGGATTCAGTGCCGCCGTGCTCAGTGATCTTGCGGAGCAGTTCGGGGAGCAGGCGCAGAAGACCTGTCCCTTCTCCGATCTTCCTGAAGAGCGGGTCGGACGGTATGGTCAGGGAATCACCGCTGCGGTGATGAAGAAATGCCATTGGATCAAGCCCACCCTGGTCTGCGAGTTAAAGTTTGCGGAATGGACCAAGGATAAACGCCTCCGCCAACCCGTCTATCTGGGGCTGCGCGAGGATAAGGAGCCAGCCAAAGTCATCCGCGAAGCCGCCAGCCTCCCATGAAAGCCAAGACGATCCTGAAAGTAGAAAACCGCGAGGTGGCCGTGTCTCATCTGGAGAAGATATTCTATCCAGACACGGGGTTCACGAAAGGGCAGGTGCTGAACTACTATGCCTCCATCGCTCCCGTCTTGCTGCCTCATCTTAAGGGGCGCCCCGTCTCGCTAAAGCGCTATCCTGATGGCGTCAACGGCCTGTTCTTTTATGAAAAGCAGTGCCCCTCTCACGCTCCGGAATGGATCAAGACGGCCAAGGTCGCCAAGTCCGATGGCGGGGAGATTGACTACTGCCTGCTCAATGATCTGCCCTCTCTGCTCTGGGCGGCAAACATCGCCAATCTGGAACTGCATACCTTTCAGCACCGCGCGCCCGCCTTGCTCCGTCCTACGGCCTTGGTCTTCGATCTTGATCCCGGCCCCCCTGCGGATTTGGTGAAGTGCTGCGAAGTGGCTCTCCTCATCAGAGACATGTTTGAGGCGCTGGGACTGAAGTGTTTTCCGAAGACATCAGGGTCCAAAGGGATGCAACTGGTCGTGCCGCTGAACACCGCCATGACTTATGAGAAGACCAAGGCCTTCGCCCATCATGTGGCCGTGTCCCTCGTGGCACAGTTCCCGGCCTTGGTCGTATCGGAGATGAAGAAGAGCCTGCGAGCAGGAAAGGTCTTCATCGACTGGAGTCAGAACGATGATAAGAAGACGACTGTGTGCGTCTATTCCCTACGGGCGAAGGATTCACCGACCATCTCCACTCCCCTGCAATGGAGCGAAGTGGAGAAGGCGGGACGTAAAAGTAAGCCGCTCGCCTTCGAGCCTGAGGAAGTGCTGAAGCGGGTCAGCAAGTGGGGTGATCTGTTCGCCCCAGTGCTGACCTTGAAGCAGAAATTACCTGCGTTTGGCAAGGTGAAGTTCGCCTAACTTACCGAGCCGTCCCTTTCGTGATGAGGCGCATCAACGAAAGCAGCAGGATAGCTCCCAAGACCGAAGCGATAAAGCCTGCGGGTTCTCCTTCGGCATACCAGCCGAAGGAGCGGCCTAGAAAGCCGGCAAGGAAGGACCCCACGATGCCGATGAGAATGGTGACGACGCAACCACTAGGATCACGACCGGGGGTGAGGAGTTTAGCGACGGCCCCGATGACGAGGCCAATGATGAGCATCCAGATGTAGTGCATAGGTTTGGTAGGGTGGGTGGTTTCGACTGATTGATTAAGTTCTTCACAGGATGACGTTCAGCACTTCCGCATCTTGATCCCAGGCTTCCATCCAAGCGTCCTCAATGGCCTCCGTAGCTAGGTCTTCAGCATCGGCGTTGGGAATGCCCTCTGACAGTTCCATGACCACCACGCTGGGGATCTGACGGGTCACGCGAACGAACTGGGGAAGAATCTCATTGAGGTGTTCCAAGGCGAGGACGGCCACGTCTTCGTGGTCAAACGTGACCGCGGTGGTGTAAAGCATACTGTAGCCCGTGGCGGTGAGATTCAGGGCCACTTGATCATCCCGCAGCATCTTGGAGACTGGATGTTTCCGCACCATTCCGTAAAGGCCGGCCAGGTAGCCAGTGGTGGTCGCCACGGCCTCCTTGACCATGGCCCCGAGCTTGCCATCGAGGGCCTCGGAAAGATTCTCCAGCTTGGCGAGCCGCGCGCGGGAAGTGTCCGCCAGTTCTTTGAGCAGCATGTAAACAGCGGGCTCTTCGTGCACCTTATCATCGTCCAGTTGTCCGGTGATGGCTTGGGAGACATCGCTCTCCACGGCGATCATGTCGTTGACGTAAGTGCGAAGGATGTTGGCTTGGTGTTGGGTGTCCATGAGGGTAGTTGTAGGGTTATTTGACAGTGCTGAGTTCAGCAGGCTCTGGCTCCTGAAAGGCTTCACGGGCCGCCGCTATCCGCATGGTTTCCACCACCTGAAGCTGGGCGTCTGAGCGGAGCTTCAGATCCTCGAAATCAAAGGGGAAGTTGGACAGACACAGCGGAGTCGTAGCCTTCAGCGCCTCCCATAAGGCGCGCTTTCCCGTGATCCCAAGGGCGAGCACCTCCAGGGATTGAAACATGCCCAGCGCGCTTCCGTCATTGGCAAAGGAGAGCTTTAGACGTGCGATCTTTTCCCCCATCCAGGCGACGGCCTTTTTCAGCCCGTTCTCCTCGATGCCCAAATGCTCCGCCATCTCCACGAGCACGTCATAATCCGTCTCGATAGAATCCTTCAGCTTCGACAACTGAACCTGTTGGGAGAGCGACGGCGCTACACTCACTAAGTGACCCAGCAGTTCTAAAGCGCCAGTGGCCCCTGCCATGTGATCATGGAGGTAGATGTTGAGATTTTCTTTGATATTCATACTTGCGACAGGTTATCGCAAGGGCACTCACCGCTGGCTGGGTCCTTGAGGGTGATTACGGCTGCCGTTCCTTTCCCTGATAGCCCCGTCAGGCCTCATCCCGATTTTCAAAGGCCCTTTCCTTCGTTAAGGTGGAGGCATAAGTCATTCGTGAAATCTGAGCTCGAATGGCTTACTAAACCCCCAAAAACAACAACGGCCATGCAGCGCTATAGGTGCTGCATGGCCGTCAAGTTTACCGCCCAAGAGGACGAGGCTCAGTTCACTTCCCCAGCCGACACGTCACGCGGCAGCCACCTTCCGGCGGACGGGAAAAGTCCAGCGTCGCGCCGATCACCCGCGCGCGGTAGCTCATGGTCTGCATCCCCATGCCGGATGTTTTCACGGCCTCCGCCAAGCCCACACCGTTATCGGTCACGGTCAGCAGATTCTCTTCACCACTGCGCAGGAACTCGATGATGACTTGGCTCGCCTCTCCATGCTTGAGCGCGTTGTTGATGCATTCCTGCACGATCCGGTAAAGGTGGATCTCCACGGTGGCCTTCCATTTCACGGGATGGCCGTCATGGATGAACTGGCAGTCAATGCCCAGCCGCTGGGTGGCCTGCTGCGCCAGATTCTCCAAAGCCACGAGCAGGCCGGCACGGCCTAGCTCCACGGGATAGAGCCCTTTGGCAATGCCGCGCGTGGTCTCGATGGAAGTCACCGCACACTGGGCGACATCCTCGGCCGCAGCGGCAGAAGGGTGGCCCTCCTTCTTCAGTCTCATGGCCAGCACATTCGCCAGCATGGCCGTTCCCGCCAGCTCCTGGCACAGCCCGTCATGCAAATCCTGCCCCACCCGACTCTGCTCGCGCTCGCTGATCTCCAGGATTTCAACTTCCAGCCGTTCCCGTGCGGCGATCTCCGTCTCCAGCGCATCCACCGCGGCTTGCAGAGCGGTCGTGCGTTCCAGCACGCGGCATTCCAGAGTCTGGTTCAAGACGCGGATTTCTTCCTCACGCTGCTTGCGCTCCGTGATGTCGGTATGGACGCCCACCCATTCGGTAATGAGGCCGTTCTCGTTCAGCAGCGGCTGGGCTTGCACCGTGCATAAGCGCCACGCCCCATCCCGCCGCCGCACGCGGTGCTCGAACTCATAGACCCGCTTCTCCGCCACGGCCTTCTCCCAGGCATCTAGGGTCGGCTGCGCGTCCTCGGGATGGATGGCCTTCGCCCAGCCGTAGCCTTGGGATTCCGCGACGGTCTGACCGGTGAAATTCCCCCAGCCCGGCTGCTCACCGATCATCTTACCATCCGCGCTGTTCGTCCACACGAGGCTGCTCACCAGGCCCACCGCCGCCCGGAAACGGGCTTCACTAGCCAGCAACGCGGACTCCGCCGCCTTACGCTCCGTGATGTCTTCCACGGTGCCGACAAGATGCTGCGCCAGCCCGCCTTCCTTCCCCTCCTCCACCTTGCCGGTGAACTTGATCCAGCGCAGTTGCCCATCCGTCCGGTGAGCGCGGCCTTGAAAATAGAAGGGCTGCCCATTGAGGACGGTGCCCTCCACCGCCTGTTGGAAGATAAGCGCGTCATCGGGATGCAGGAACTCCTTCGCGAAGCGCTCCCCGCTGAGCGCAGGCTCCGTTCTCGGCAGTCCGAAGATTTCAAACGGACGGTCATTCTCCCAGGTGGCCACATCCTTCACCGGGTCCCAGCTCCAGATCCCCAGTTCCGCTGCATCCGTGGCCAGACGGAGGCGTTGGTCACTCTGAAGGAGCGCCTGTCGGGCGCACTCACTGTCATTCACATCCGTGTTCGTCCCGAACCATTGCTGCACGTTCCCCTCCTCATCCTTTAAGGGGACAGCGCGCGTGAGGAACTGCCGGAACGTCCCGTCTGCACCGCGAAGGGGGAAGGTGACCTCAAACCCCTCTCCACTGGCCAGCGCGCCCTGCCAGACCTTCATCACTCGCGGGAGCTCCGCCGGATCATGCACCGTCTGCCAGCTCCAGTTCTTTGACTCTTCCAGAGTGGTGCCCGTGTAGTCATACCAGCGCTGATTAAACCAAGTGATCCGCCCATCCGGCTCCGCGATCCACGCCAGTTGGGAGATGGCATTCGCCATCATGCGGAAGCGCTCCTCGCTGACCTTCAGAGAATGCTCCACCTCCTTCAGGCGTTTGATGTCCAGATTGATCCCCACCCAACTGATCACCTTCCCCTCCGCATTCTTCACGGGCAGGCCGCGGGCGAGGATGGGATGCCACTGGCCGTCCGTTCCTAGGTAGCGGTGCTCGTGATCCCACTTCCCCTCCGTGCGCACACACTCCTGCCACTTCGCCATCGTCTGCGCGGATTCTTCAGGATGGAGCACGGAACCCCAGCCTTCATCTGAGCACTGCTGCTGCGTCAGGCCCACCAGTTTGAGGAAGCTCGGACTCGCGTAAAGGTTCCGTCCGTCCGGCGCACAGATCCAGATGCCGTAGTCAAGGCTCTCCCCGATGGTGCGGTAGAGCTGCTCATGGTTCAGACGCGCTTCCTCAGCCAGCTTCCGGTCCGTAATGTCCTCGATGGCCAGCACCACGAGCGGCTCCTTCCCCGCTCCCTGCGGAAGACGGCAGGCATTCAGGATCATGCGGCGCACCCCGAGATGATCGAAGTTATGCTCCACCTCGAAGTCATTCATCACCTGCTGGCGGGGCAAGATCTCCTCCAGGAGATTTCGCAGTGCGGGGATGTTCCACTGTCCGTTCCCCAGATCGAAGATGAGCCGTCCCTCGGTGGCTTCCCGCGTGACCCGGAAGTTGTCATAGAAGACGCTGCTGGCCGTCTTCACGCACAGGCGGGAATCCAACACTAGCAACGGACTGCGGATGCTCTTCACGATGCTCGCCGTGTATTCTCCGAAGACACGCAGGGCGGTGTTTAACTCATTGAGGTCGGTGTTCCGGGAATTGAGTTCGTCATTGAGGGTCATTAACTCCTCATTGCTGGACTGGATTTCCTCCTTCGAGGATTGCAGCTCCTCATTGACGCTCTGCATCTCCTCATTGGAAGACTGATACTCATCATTGACGGCGTTCAGTTCCTCATTCGTCAGCTCCTGCTGCTGAACGAGGGATTTTAAGTAGGTCTGCGTGGCACCCAACTCATGCGTGAGCCGGGTGTTCTCTGCCGAGAGGTGCGCCACTTCCGGCCCGTCCGCCCTCAGCCCGGCCAGAGAGGACGGCTTCGCCTGGTGCGGCGGAGTTAGCGGCGTCGTGGATTCCAGAAAGAGCACTAGGTAACCGTTTCCCTGACCCTGACTGCTCGTGATGGGGATGACCTCCACGTTCACCACGCGCACACCGCCCTCTATTTTCACCCGCAGGTCTTCCACCGTGACCTTCTCCCCCAGTTCACCGGCGCGGAGGATGGCATTACGGACGCTTACCAGCAGCCCCTCCCGCAGCATCTTTAACAAATTCTGACTGGGAGTCCCGGACTGCGGCGCGAGGTAGGCCCCCGTGTCCCCCCGGTATTGCAGTATCTCCATACTCGCGCTGATGACCACTCCCGGAGGGGAAAACAGGGTTAGCAGGATGCCCTCCGCTTCCTTCGTGAGCGTGGTCGGGCGCGGGACGGATAGCAGCGGTCGTTCGTGGCGGGAAGGTGCAGGCGGGCTGCGCTTCACCGGAAAGCGGACCTTCGCCTCGCGGTCAGTGCTGGTCTCTCTCCGCAGATAAATATGATACGGGATGCTCGCGATCTTAAACAACGGGGAGGCGCTATGCACTGCTTCTGCGCTGCCCAGCCACAACATGCCGCCCGGCTTTAAGGCGTAGTGCAAGAAGGAGAACACCCGTTTCTGAAGCACCGGTTCCAGGTAGATGAGCAGATTCCGGCAGGAGATGAAATCCAGCCGGGAGAACGGCGCGTCTTGCAGCACGTCATGAGCGGAGAAGATGCAGCACTCCCGCAGCCTCCGCGTGACCCGGTAACCCCCCTCCTCGGGCGTGAAGAAACGTTTCAATCTCTCCTCACTGACCTCTTGGGAAATACTGGCCGGATACCAGCCCGCGCGGGCCTTCTCGATGGCCGCTTTGTTCGCATCTGAGCCGAAAAGATGGAGCCTCACCGGACTGCCCAGCTTTTCTGCCACCTCCGTGAAGATCATGGCCAGCGAATACGCCTCCTCACCGGTGGAGCAGCCCACGGACCACATCCGCAATGACTCCCTCCGGGCCGTATCTGATACCAAACGTGCCATGACGGTTTGCGCGACCGCCTCATAGGCCGCGGCATCCCGGAAAAAGCTGGTGACCCCGATGAGGAAGTCTTGGAAGAGCAGATCAATGGAACCCCGCACTCTCTCCAGATGCTGCTCATACTCCCGCAGGGTGGAGAGATTATGCAAAACCATGCGACGCATGATGCGACGGTGCAGGGTGCTCACCTTGTAATTAACGAAGTCCATCCCCGTGGCCACTTGCATGAGCCGGATGATCCGCGCATACCCCTCCAGCCCTCCCTGCTCCGGCGTGGGCACGCTGGACACGACCACGGACTTCCCCTTCCCGTCCCGGAGATAGGCATGACGGGAAATCAACGCCAGTTCCTGGGCGATCTCCTTCGGCGGCAGCACGAAGTCCACCCCTCCGGCCTTCACCGCACTCTGCGGCATACTCCGATGCTGGGCGCTCCCATCCTGGGCAAAGGTGATGCCGCCCGCGATCTTGATCTCCTCCAGTCCCATCGCGCCATCCATCAGCAGACCGGACAGCACCACGCCCAGCGCTTTATGTCCGCAGTCCGCCGCCAGCGAATGGAAGAAGAGATCGATGTTATGCGCCACCCTCCCCGATGCGATGGCATGAAGCTGAAGCCGACCCTCCGTAAGGGTCATGTCCTGTCCGGGCGGTATGGTATAGACATGGTTCGGCAGCAGCTCGATGCCGTCCGTGGCTTCTGCCACGGGCATCAGCGTCGCTCTCCCGAGAATCTCTGCGAGGTCACTCGGATGCGTGGGAGACAGATGCTGCACGACGACGAAGCCCAAGCCCGTATCCACCGGCAGAGCGGCGAAGAACTCCTGCAGCGCCTCCAAGCCCCCTGCGGATGCGCCGATGCCGACGACGGGAAACGCGGAGACCCGCCCCCCTATGGTGACTGCTCCCTCATTATCTGAGGCTGCGGAGGCCGGAGCCGCCTCCGCTGGGGCATGGCCAACGGTCTGCTGCTGAGCCGCTGGCGGGCTCAGTGAGGGCTCGGATGAGTGGGATGGAGTGGGGGTTTCCTTTTTCATCTGAATGGGTCTGTGGACGCCTTTGGCAAAAGCCGCGTCAGGGATGCGGCGGAGTTACCGGGGGGGTGAGGGGTGGCGTGGGTGCGGGCGGCACTGGCGGGGTGGAGTCTGCGGCATAGACCACGCCCCATTCCTGGGCGGCGCGGCGGAGACCAGGAGCGTCCAAGGCGCGGAGCTTAAACTCAATGGTGTCCCAAATATCCTTTACGCGCAGGTCCACCGTGGGGCGCAGGGCGGCCACGGCACCCTGGGCCGCATCATAGGCCGTCTTCGCGGTGCTTTGCTCATCTCCAGCGTGAGTGAAAAGATTCAGGGCGGAGACCACGTCCGGGATGCCCGGCATGGCCATCGGCTCCCCACCGGCGGTGACGCGGTCCGCATCCCCTTTGATGAGTCGTCCGGCCCACAGTTCCAGGGAGGCTAGGTTATCCAGCGCGGGCACGGTGGCACTGCTGACGGGGAGTTGATAATAGGCGCGATCTGCAGCGGAGAAGATGCCGCGATCCACCGCGAGGTTAAAGACCTGAATGAAGTGGGAGATGTTCTTCGTCAGCACCGTGGAAGCCACATTCGCATCATCCGTGGCGTGGGATTGCGCGCGGAGGAGCGGCCCCAGGGCGCCCTTCGTGGTATCCCATTCCGTGGAGGTGGCCTGGAGCGTGGTGAACTGCTCCCCAGAGATCAACTGGGCAGTAGCGGTGGAGTTGGCGTATTTTCCTAAGCATCCATGCATGGC
>JANYJH010000023.1 GCA_025361865.1 Phragmitibacter sp. | reverse complement strand
CGCACCCCTAAGGGTGCCTGGTCGGACGGGCATAAAGACACGCGAATCATCGGCACGAAGCTCACGGAACTGGCGGTGCAAGTGTTCATACCGCCGGACCTCCGAGAGGTGGCGGCAACCGCGGAACCGAGGGCCTGAGGGGGCTAAGAGCAGGGCTGCTTTATGGCTGCTTCCCGCGAAGCTCTCCCCAAGCCCCTGCCAGACTCCGCCACGGGATGCCGCGTGGGCTATATCCTCCCTGACGAGGAAATCAGGTTGCTCCCTGACGCCCTTTGGTTGAGCCATCCCGCACGGCATTAGTTCCCTTCCCTCCCATGTTTACTGCGCGCGGCCTTCCTCTGATCTTTATCACCCTCATCATGCTGGGGCTGGCGGGTTGCGCCTTCACCCTATGGGGTGGTGGGGACGGTGATTTCTTCATGCCGCATGGGCACTGTTACCTGTGGAACCCGCGCCTGCTCTGGCTGCATGTGATCTCAGACATCCTGATAGGCACGGCCTATGTGGTCATCTCCTCCGCGCTGGCCTTCATGGTGTTTCAGTCCCGCCGGGAGCTGCCCTTTCACTGGATGGTGCTTTGTTTTGGACTGTTCATCGTCGCCTGTGGCACCACGCATTTTATAGAGGCCTACACGGTGTGGTATCCCACTTACTGGTTCGCGGGCAATGTGAAAATGGTCACGGCCATCGCTTCGGTGACCACGGCGGTTTTGCTCCCGCCCCTGCTGCCCCGAGTCCGGGTGATTCTCCGCTCCTCACAACAAGAGCGTGAGCGGCAGATCCAACTGGAGGCGGAGGTGGTGCAGCGGCGGCGCATCGAGGCAGAACTGCTGGAAGCGAACGCGAAGCTGGAGGCGGTCAACAAGGAGATGGAAGGCTTTACCTACAGTGTCTCCCATGACTTACGCGCTCCTTTGCGCCACATGAAGGGCTTCGCAGAACTGCTGCATAAGAACAGTGCCCATCTGCTGGATGAGAAGAGCCAAAGGCACCTCTCCGTCGTCTTGGAATCTGCTGATCGTATGGGGGTGCTCATGGATCATCTGCTGGGCTTCATGCGGCTGGGCCGTGCGGGGCTGCACAAGGTCCCGGTGAAGCTGGGAGAGCTGGTTCAGAAGGTCTTGACGCAACTGGGGCCTGAGCTGCAGGGCCGCGTCATCGAATGGAAGATCGGGCCGCTGCCCACGGTGCTGGCGGATGAGGAACTGCTGCATCAGGTGCTGAGTAATCTGATTTCCAATAGCATCAAATTCACCCGGAAGCAGGAGCAGGCCTGCATAGAGATCGGCACGGAGGAGCGTGAGGAAGACGTGGTGGTTTTCATTCGCGATAACGGCGCTGGTTTTGAGGCCCAGTTCGCGGATAAGCTCTTCGGCGTCTTCCAACGCCTGCACACCGCAGCAGAGTTTGAAGGCACTGGCATCGGTCTGGCCAATGTGCGGCGTATTGTGACGATGCACGGCGGAGAGACGTGGGCCACGGGCGCTCCGCAGCAAGGTGCCACTTTCTCATTTACCCTACCCCGAAAGGACTCCCCTTTATGATTGAAATGAAACGTATCCTCGTCGTCGAAGATGATCCTCACGATCTCGAACTCACGCTGACGGCACTGGAAGATATTCGGCTGGCCAATGAAGTGGATGTGGTCCGGGATGGTGCTGAGGCCCTGGATTACCTCTTCCGCCGTGGCGCGTATGCGGACCGTCCCACAGGGCTTCCCGCGCTCATCCTGCTGGACTTGAAACTACCCAAAGTGGACGGAACGGAAGTGCTCCAAGCCGTCCGTGAAGACAGCCGCGCGCGCGCGGTGCCGGTGGTCATCTTCACCTCTTCCAATGAGGAGCGGGATGTCATCGCCAGTTACCGTCTGGGCACCAATGCCTATGTGGTGAAGCCCTTGGACTACCAGCAGTTCCTGCAAGTGATCCGTGAACTGGGAACCTTCTGGGGGATCGTGAATGAACCGCCTACGGGTTGCAAAAAGCGCCGCTAACCGACTGCTATGGCCTTGCACATCTTGCATCTCGAAGACGACAGCAAGGACGCTGAGCTCGTCCAGGCGGCGCTGGACATCGGCGGACTGGAGCCCCAGGTTCGCCAGGTGTCTTCACGCGAAGCTTTTCATCAGGCGCTCAGTGGTGAGGAGTCGTTTGACCTGATCCTCTCGGACTATGTATTACCCGGCTACAATGGCACGACGGCGCTTCAGGATGCCTTCCAGCAGCGCCCGCAGACGCCGTTCATCTTTGTCTCAGGGCAGATGGGAGAGGACATCGCCATTGAGAGTCTGAAGCTGGGGGCTACGGATTATGTGGTCAAATCGCGCTTGGATCGGCTCGCGCCCTGTGTGCGTCGGGCCAGGCAGGAGATCGAGGAGAAGAGTGCCCGCCAACGCGCCGAGAAAGAGTTGCAGGAATCGCTCATGCAGTTTCAGGCCACTTTTGAAAACGCAGCCGTAGGCATCGCTCACGTCGCACCCGATGGCCGTTGGCTACGGGTGAATGAGAAGCTTTGCACCACCCTGGGCTACCAGCGGGAAGACCTGCTCACCAAAAACTTTGCGGACATCACGCACCCGGATGACCTCTCAGCGGACTGGGCTCAGGCGCGCTCATTGCTCGCAGGAGAAATAGAGACCTACATGATGCGGAAGCGCTACATCCGTAAGGATGAGTCCCTCGTCTGGAGCAACCTAACGGTCTCACTGGTGCGCACCCCGGAAGGGAAGCCGGACTACTTCATTTCCGTGGTGGAAAACATCACTGAGCGTAAACGCGCAGAGGATGATTTGGCTCAGGCCAAGGAAGTATTGGAACAGCGCGTGACGGAACGCACCGCCGAACTGGTCAAGGCCAATGAAGAACTCCATACGCAAATCCTCGAACGTCGCCAGCTCGAAGCCGCAGTGCTGGAGATCGCGGAGCAGGAACGGCGTCGGTTCGGTCATGACTTGCATGACGGGACCTGCCAGGAACTCGCGGCGATGAGCATGATGAGTGGCATCATCGCCCAGCGCGTTCGCAAAAAAGGTCTCAAGGCTGAAGCGGATGATCTGGATGACCTGACGGAAACCATGACCAGAGCGACCATGACCGCTCGGGATCTAGCGCGCGGGCTTCATCCCGTGGCACTGGATGCGCAGGGCATCTTCTCTGCGCTCTATGAACTGGCGGATCGCACCAGCAAGACGCTTCCCTGTAAGTTTGAATACGAAATGCCCGATACACTGCATGAGAATGTGCTCGCCTTGAACCTCTACCGCATCGCCCAGGAAGCAGTGAATAACGCGGTGAAGCATTCCGGCGCGAAGAGCATCCTCATCCGTCTCAAGGCGGTGAATCGGAATGTGACGCTGACGGTGACGGATAATGGGAAGGGGCTGCCTCCCTTATCGGAGAACTCCAAGGGCATGGGGCTCCGCCTAATGAACTATCGTGCGAGTATGATCGGCGCGTCATTCGCCATCGAGAGTCTTGCTCAAGGTGGGACGCGCGTGACGTGCATCGCGGTGCTCAATTCCTAAGTCTTGGCTCAAGTCCAGGCTCGCACCTTGCCATCTCTGGCTTCCAGCAATTCAGAGATCGTCATGGCTGCGTGGATCAAACCGACATGTGTATATGACTGGGGGAAGTTCCCTAAGAGGCGACCGCTCTCGGGATCAATGTCTTCTGAAAAGAGCCCCAGCGGATTGGCAAAGGTCATCAAGTGATTAAAGAGTGTCACAGCCTCATCAAGCTGCCCGATGAGCGCCAGCGCTTCAGCCCACCAGAATGAGCAGATGGTGAAGGCGCTATGTGTTTCTCCAAAGTCATCCAAACTGCTATAACGCCTCATCAGTCCTTTGCTCGTAAGCCGCTCGCCATAAGCCGTGACGGTGCTCACAAACCGCTTATCTTTCGGATCAACGATGCCCAGCGTGGCGAGGAGAAGATTTGAGGCGTCAGCGTGCTGACCATCGAGCACTTGGGTAAAGTATCCTTGCTCTTCATTGTAAGCGCGCTCCAGAATGACGGACTGTTCCATATCCGCGATGGCCTCCCACTGCGCTGCAAGTTCATGGTAGCCAAAACTTTTCGCTACCAGCGCACCGCGTGAGATGGCTACCCAGCACATCGCTCGCGAGAACGTGTAAGGCCTCATCATCGTGCGGAACTCCCAGATGCCCATGTCGAGCGTAGGCGCAGCAGCAATGGACTCCTCCACTAAGCGACGGATAAGCGGGAAGTAGCCCGCGATCTTGTCTTCGATGACCAGTCGTGGATCAGTCAGAACGGTGACGAGACACAGGACGAGTTCACCCATGAGATCGTTTTGCCGTTGCTCGGCAGCCGCATTCCCCACGCGCACGGGTTTGGTTCCTCCAAAGCCACTCAAGTGATCCAAAATCTCTTCCGGTAGATGCGTCTCACCACCGATTCCATACAACGGCTGAAGTGGGCCAGCTTCCGCCACATCCCTTAAAAAACGGATGAAGCGCTCACCTTCGTTTAAATGACCGATGCGGCGTAACGCTTCCACCACGAAAGCCGCATCCCGCAACCAGCAGTAACGATAGTCCCAAGTTCGTTCCGTGCCGATGGCTTCAGGTATGCTGGTGGTTGCGGCGGCTATGATCGCCCCGGTGTCTTCATAGGTGCAAAGTTTCAACACCAGCGCTGAGCGCAAAACGGCCTCTGGAGCAAAGGTGGGTAGCGCACAGGACTTAGCCCAAGCCCTCCAGCCGGCCACAGTCTGTTCCAACAAATGATGAACATCGGGAGCACAGTTCGCTCCCGTCATGGCCCCACAACGCAACACAAACCAATGAGGGCGATCCAAGCTGAACGTATGACCACTAAGCACGAAGGGCAGCGGCGCGTTGGTCAGCAAATGCACAGGCACTCCGCAGTTTTGCACTTCCACACCAGCGCCATGCGGCATGATCTGAGCTTTGCCTCGCCCGTAGTCCGGCCTTGGATCGAACTTTACACGGATGATGGGCCGTCCACGAAGAGGCTGCACCAACCGGATGATCTCGATGGGGCTATCCACGCCGAGTCCATTCGGAATACGCGGCGCGAAGTCGATGATCTCCCAGGCGTTCTCTCCATCATCGAACTCCGTGCGCAGCACATTGGTATTCGTGATGTAGTGCTGATTACCCACCTTCTCTCCAGACTCCGGCTCAAAGCCAAACCAGCCTCCTTCCTTACGATCAAGAATGCGTGCAAACAATGAGGGCGAATCAAAGCGTGGAAGACAAAGCCATTCGATGGCGCTGGTTGGAGAGACGAGGGCAATGACGCGTCCATTGCCTATGGCCCCGTGGTTAAGCATTTCTGAGAGATCAGGAAGATGATTCATGCGTGTTCAGTGAGAAACAGAAACGGAGAACCGCTCAGGAATAAATCGTTAGTCCACTCATGGGTGCGCTTAAAAATCTCGCCGCTAATGCTTCTGCGTAGAGAAGGCATTGCTGAGCACAAGTCCCCCATCTTCCTGATGATCGGATCGGGTCACGGCCTGATTGTATGCGCACCGCCAGTCCCTTATGAGTTTGCGATACCCTATCGTATGCAAACCGACGCCCCTCCCCCACTCTATATCCATGAGCTTCAGGACTTCTTTCTTGCTGATAATGAGCAGATAGGAGACCCCGTCCTCGACGAGGCCGAATCCGCGATGCTTTACGCCTCGTTCATCCAAACAGCTCAACAAACGACGGCGATCCCATTGCATCACCCCGTGGCCCACAGAAAAAGCAAAGCCGCGTGAACAGCCCTTTCTCCGGCGCGCGCGTCGGTTGAAAAACAAAAAACATCAAACTACCAAATCCATGAACACTACGACACTGAAAGGCGACTGGAACGTCGTCAAAGGCAAGCTTAAACAGAAATACGGTTCCCTAACGGACGACGATCTTTCCTTCGCTGAAGGTAAGAAAGACGAAGTTGTTGGAAGAATTCAACAACGTCTCGGCAAAACCAAGGAGGAAGCCCAGCGCATTTTCGACGAGGCCGAGGAAGAAGACCAAAACTGTGCCTGCTAGTCAGAATCAATTCACCGTCCCGGCTCCCTAGGGAGCCGGGACTCCCACTCAAAAATCCCCCCAACTGTATAGCTATGAATAATCCCACTGCCTTTATTGATCCGTTCAATCCAACCGCCCCCATCTCCTCCGAACCGCCTAAAGAGGCCGTTCCCCCTCAGATTAAGGAGAGAGTCCAAGAGGCTGCTCACGAAGCTCAAGATCGTGCCCAAGAAGCCCTGAACGAAGTCCGGCAACGCGCGCATGACCTGACTTCCGAAGCGGAGATCATCGTGAAGAACAACCCCGTGCAGACGCTTCTCGCCGCCTTTGGAATTGGCTTCGTGTTGGCCTTTGCGCTTCGCCGCTAGAAGGTGAAGCAAGAGCTGATTGCCTGATGGCAATCGGCAACCTCATACGCTTAAACCCTCATGGAAACAGCCCAGCGTGCAGCCACCGTCCCTTCTCAAGGTCTCGCGGAATCCCTGGCTCATTACCTCGAAGCTCGTGGATTACTGCTAAGCTTGGAAGCGAACGAGGCTTTCCAACAAATCCTGCGGGTCACTGTCTTCATTCTCATCGCAGGTCTGGCTGCTTTCACGGGTTGGCTCCTGCTGGTCGGCTCTTTAGTTGGCCTAATGATGGCCCGTTTCCATTGGTCCTGGCCTTTGGCCACCGCTGTCGCTGGAGCCGGAAATTTATTGGTGGCTATGTTTCTTATCAAAGCCGCTCATCACCATTTGGTCGCCTCCCACTGGTGGGCTGACACCCTTAAGGAGTTTAAGAATGACTGTATATGGTTGCGAGAACTGACAACAAAACATTAAGGCGCGAAGCCGTGGAAAGCTTGGCACTAGCTCGCTCATCCATTCTGGTTGATGTCGGTCTTATTCGCCAAGAAATGCAGCCGCGCCGTATCGTGCAACGCAGCTTGGAAAATCACTTATGGCTGACCGTGAGTGGCGCAGCTCTACTAGGAATGTTGACTGCTCAGGGAGTAAGGTCGTTGTTCCCGAGTCATCGCCCTGAAGGCAACTCTCCCCACGCATTCTCAGCACAAAGGAAGTCTGTTTTTAACTTGGCCTTTTCAGCCCTGAAAGCAATGGCGCTGAAGCAGCTCATTGCCATAGCCAGTGAGCGATTCTCCTCTGGATTCTTCCAATCCTAGCCCGGCGGCACCCGTTCAAGACATTCCGCCTGACGTGGCTTAGCGACACTTACGAGGCTTCTCCAAATTCCTCATTCTTGAGGTCTTCATGCTTCTCAATCACTTTGCTGCCCAATAGTTTCCTTAACCAGACCTGCTCAATAACCGCGTAAGAGGCGACCACTGGTAGAGCGACGATTGCTCCAGGTATTCCCGCTAAAAGCCCCCCGGCCAGCAAGCCGAGCAGCACAGTCAGCGTGGACAACCTGAGTCGCTTGCCATACACCTTGGGGATGATTAAATAGTTCTCCAGCGCATGGTAGATCAGATATAGGATTAGGACAATGAAGGCTGTCCTCGGAGATACACTCAATGCTAAAAGGGTCGCCAGACCCGTGGAGACGAAGAAGCCTAGAATCGGAAGTATATCAAACAGGCCAGCCAGCACGGATAGCATCAAGGCACCCGGCACATTGAGGATCATGAGCACGGCGTAACAATAGACCATGACCAGCGCGGAAGTGATGGCTTGGCCAGCCACATAACCAAAGATCACTTGGGAGATTTCTTCGGAAGTTTTCTGGATTTTGAGGCAATCTTCCCGCGAGAAAAAGGCCAGTATCCACTGGTAGGTCTTCCCCCCATCCACGAGCAGATAGAACGCAATGACTAGAAGCAACGCCAGCTCCAAGAGACCACCTAGAGCCATGTTCCCCACGGAAACTAGGTGGCTCACCCACGGCCCCAATTCTGCCCAAGTAGTATCCTCAAACAGATGATCAAGGTTATGACGAATGAAGCCGCCCAGTGGAAAACTGCGCAGGATTTCATCGCGCATGGTCGGGATGTTTTTGCTCAGAGCGCCCATTTGATCAATGAGCGCTGGGATCACCAACGCCATGCTGATGCCGAGAGCTGCCACCACAGAAACGATGACGATTGAAAGAGCCGCCCATCGTTTAAACTTTCTCTCTTCCAGCCACTCCACCATTGGATGAAGTGTCACCGTCAGAAAGAGGGATAGGAAGACAAGCGAAAGCAGCGGCCAAAGCTTATAAACAGTGAACGCGAAAACGATGCTGGCAAACACCTTGATGATGGTCATTAACGGCAGGAGGATTTCCATCTGCTGCCGTTTGTCACCAGACGCCGCAACCGAAGGTGTTGCGGCACTTCGTGATGAGGAACGAGCCCTTTCGGGTTTTACAACGCCTTCAGTTTTGATGCTCATGGAAGGCAATACGTTGGTTCCGCAGAAGCGTTCATGTTGGGGTATGGGAAGAGCTTTGTGGGCAGGTCAGTTCAAAGGCTTTAAGCAGCCCTAAAGTGAGCAGCGCAGGTCTGACCAACGCTACGGCGATAGCGGCGGCTGAGCCCACAATGACTCGCGTCGGAAGCACGCTGAAAAGAAGGCCGGCACCACCAGCGATGGCGAAGGCTTTCAGAGGTTCATCGCTGGCGAAGGCTTGCGTTTCGCTCAAGAGTCGTTGGAAGGACAGCTCGGTAAGTGGAGTTGAATTCTCTTTCATGGAATGAAGATTGAAGTTGTTGTTGCTTACAGAAAATCGTGACTAGGTGCAGCCACGCAGGGTGAAAAGAATGAGCAGAATGGGGATCGGAATTCCGATCAACCAGAGCAGCACCCAACCGACTTTCCCTTGCTTCCATTTGAGTTTGAGTTCAGAATACATAATAACCTTTCTTGGTGGCCTGATAAGGGCCGGGTTTATTCACTGATGGTGGGATTATCAATTCCCAACGCACCCGCCAGATCGAGGAGATGCTCCTGTTCCTGAGCGATGATTTTTCGCAGCACTTCACTTAAGGCAAACTCGCCCATCGCTTCCGCTTGCCGAATACGTTGCCGATAGTTGATAATCGTGACCTTCTCATTCTCCAGATCGAAGCGAAGCATGTCCTCCGCTTTGTCAGAAGTTTTGATCTTGTCAGGCTTGGTCGTTGGAGAGCCATTGAAGTAATCAATCTGCTTGGCGATCTGCAACGCGTGACTGAGCTCCTCAGCAGCGTGCAGTTCCAATTCTCCGGCGATGTCCGTGAACTTGGCTCCCTTCATCGTCTGGCTATAGATGATGTAAGAGATGATAGCCTGATATTCACGGGCCAAATCCTCATTGAGAAGTTTGACCATTTCCTCGCGACTGATGACAGTTTGGTTCATGGGAATGCCTATTTGAAATTGAAATATAGTTTCAGGCTTTGGAACTGTTCAGTCCCTTCACCAGCAAGACCGCGCCCGCCGCAGAAACCACCCATCCTACGAAAGGAGGAATGGGCACGGTTTTCTCGGTTTCTGCCGTGGCGTGAATGGGGCCGACATCAAGAACCTTCTCTCTTTGGGTGAACGAGAAACCTTGATAAACGAGAAGCACGACTCCAATGATCAGAAGAATGGCTCCGGGGAGCGTCAAGTTTTTCATGAACGAGTTAGTTTGAAATTTCAGTTACACACTTGGTCTGCGGCCTGTGATGAGCGAGATCACAAAGAGCACGAGGAAGATCACAAAGAGAGTGTGTGCGATTCCGCTTGCAGTTCCAGCCACACCACTGAAGCCGAGTAGCCCCGCTACAATAGCGATGACTAAAAAGACGATGGTATAATGAAGCATAGAGTTAGTTATTAAGGGTTATGCCTAGAGGTCCGCGATGACATCGCGAAGTTTTTCTTTTGATTCGCCGAGCTTCTTTTCGAGACGGCCCAGTAACTCGTCATCCTTCCCTTCGCTAAAGAGCAGGTCGTCATCGGTGAGTTGAGCGTATTTCTGCTTAAGCTTGCCTTGGATTTGATCCCAGGTGCCTTTGAATGCGATTTTAGTCATAGTTGTTTATTGTTTGGGTTGTCATTTATAGATCGCTTCAACCTGAAAGAGTGGATGTATGCCCGAAACATGATTTCGCGTGAGGCGAGGAATCAGCGTTTCATACATCCAGAGGGCACTCTGACTGCGAAAGAAAGAGCAGCTATGAAAACACCAAACATGATCAAAGACGTATCCTTCGGCTTTTCACTGCGCATCCCGCTCAAAGCCCTTATCGGAATCATCGTGCTCGCTGCATTGACCTCATGCCGGACCACGGCAGGCTTGGGACGCGATGTTCAGCATGTGGGCGCTAAGATTGAATCGAAAGCCATCGAACACAGTTAAAACCAAACCCTCATCATCGGTTCATCCAATCATCCAAACCTAACCCTACTATCAATATGCAAACAGGACTTACCTCAGAATTTCCCGCAGCCGTCGATCTCAAAAACGATGCCCATCAACTCGGCAAAGAAGTGGGTCATGCGGCCCAGAATCGCATTGTCCAACCGGCCATATCAATGGCGGATGATGCCCGTAAAGCGGTTCAATCAGGCGTTAAAAACGCTCAGGCAGCCCTGAGTGACGGTCTCGACAGCACACGTCACGCGCTCAATGATTCGATTACGCAGACACGTGACCTCGCCATTCAACAGCGCGATCTCCTCGCGGCCTGGGTTTCGGCAAGACCCCTCACTTCTGTGGGCATCGCTCTGGTCGTCGGAGCCCTGTTGAATTCCGTCAGCCATGATCGCCGCCGTTAAAGGTGGGCTCATAAAAACGCACTTTGGATAACTGTCCAAAGTGCGTTTTTTTGTGAGCAGACTATGCTTGGACATAAAAAACTGCCGCCCGTCGGAAGACAGGCGGCAGCATTTTAAGCGCTAATTAATCTGCCTTTGCAGAGCTTGTCTGCTCAATGATGAACTCGTAAACCTTGGCTGTTCCATAAAGAAACAGAGCAGGTCGCACGAGCGATAGCAGAAGACGAAGCTGGGCAGTAACGATAGCTTCGACGGGTAATGAGCGCAGCACATAACCGCAGGCAAATGCGGAGAGTAGGGTAGGCCCCGGTGATTTACGCACCCGCTCTTCGCATTCTTCATACCCGTGCTGGATGTTATCCTGAGCGTAGCGAAGAATGCCTGTGACCTCATCTTCAATGGTTCTGGCGGGATGAAGGTGACCATTGCGTCCTGGATGTTGCAGCGCCCCATCAGACTGCTCCTTACCAGTCTTCGTCATGGATGATTGGCGGTTGGTTTCAGACATGGCTTACCAGAATTTAAGGTTGGTGCTCGCACGGCGGATTTGATCAATCCAAGAGTTGACTTCGCGCTCAGGATATTGCTTCTGAATTTTATTCAGTGTGTGTTCTGCGGTGGTCCGAGCATTGTAGTATTGCTCGCCGATGCGTTCGGCAATGGGTGCCAGCATTGCATAGAGGGTGTCCTTGGCTGTATGCGTCGGGTCTTTCATGAACCGATCGCGAAACGTGAGCGGCTCCTCTTTACGAGCCATGATAAAACCAGCGACAAAGCCGATGGCCAGCATTCCCAGCACAGCGGGCACGGGGTTTTCACGCACGTAACTCTTGCTGGTTGTAACGGCCTCATCAGCCTTCGCGCGCACAGTGTTATAAGTCTGTTCAGCAGCCTCTTTGGCTCGTTGGGCCGTTTGGTTGGCTACTTCTGAAAGGCGATTGACGGTGGGTGGTATTTCTTCTGTTTTCATATTAGCAGTTTCGGATGTCAGCGCTGTTGTGGCTGCATAGCTCTGCCAAAGAATGCGTTTTTAAGTTCCCCCTATGAAATAGAGTCGGGCATAGCGGATACCCACATCCACCTAGTTAACGGGAAGCGATTGGTTTGATTAGTCCTCATCCCACATTCGAATCACGACGGAGGGAGAGGGCATAAAACAAACCCAATCTCCCCATGAAACTGCTAAAGAAAATTGCGGAAGCTGTGACAGATCACACTCAGGCGCTTCATCCCGATGACACCCTTGAAGCCGCAGGTGAGCGGATGCGTTCCTTTAAGCCTGAAGCCTGGCCTGTAATTGAAGGCGAACAAGTCATCGGAACTTTGGATGTGCCAGACCCGGACCGTAAAGCCGCTCGCTACGGACATGACCCCAAACAAGCCAAAGTGCGTGATATGATGAAGCTGGATGTCACCTATTGCTACGAGGATGATGACTGTGATACGGCGCTGCAACTCATGCAGGACCTTCATCTTCATAGTCTGCCAGTGATGGATCGTAAGATTGGATTGGTCTGTCTTCTCACCCAGGAGCAAGTGACGGAGAACCTCACTCCCAAGCCTGAAGTGTAGCCAATTGTGATTCATCCCATCACTCTTTATCAGGGCTTACCCTGACCCGTAGAAGGGCCGACAGCGACGATTAAGTTGATTAGAAAGCAACTGTGTTAAGACGTGATGAAACCCCAACCGAGGACTGATAATATGAGAGTGGTAAGTGTAACCGTGCCACGAGGAGCAGGCCCCAAAGTAGCCGCCGCAGCCCTCACCTTGGGCGTGCCTCAGGCTGATGTTCGCCCTGACGTAACTCAACAAGGAGAAGGTGATTTGCAGTTGATTGATGTCGTCGATTTCACGGCCTCGGCCACCCAGGCGTGGGAGTCGGTGGGCCTGATTACCTCAGCGGACTATTTTGACTTCGCCACCTGTGCCATCGCTGTCAGGCAGGACGGCCAAATAGAAAACGCGCCTGAGCCTAACAAGGACACGCACATTACCGATCCCATCGAATGACCTCTACGCCCCTTATTCAACGCCGTATGCCAGTAGGTGCGGAAGTGCAATCTATGGGCGGCGTTCACTTTCGAGCATGGGCTCCAGCGTCCAAGAAAGTAAGCCTGGTTTTAGGTGACCATGAAGATTTGGCAAGTGCGCAAGATCACGCACTGAAGGCTGAGGAGAAGGGCTATTGGTCAGGCTTCATCGCCGAGGCACACGCTGGAATGCATTATCGCTACCGCTTGGATAACGGAGCGTTTCCTGATACCGCTTCCCGCTTTCAACCCAAAGGTCCGCATGGATCATCACAGATCATTGATCCCAGCGTCTTTGTTTGGTCAGATCAGGATTGGCGCGGCGTGACGCGGGAGGGACAGGTGATCTATGAGATGCACATAGGCACCTTCACACCAGAAGGCACTTGGGCATCCGCTATCAAACAGCTCCCGCACTTGGCAGAACTCGGCGTTACATTGCTTGAGGTCATGCCCGTTGCAGACTTTCCCGGACGCTACGGCTGGGGCTATGATGGAGTGAATCTTTTCGCGCCCACGCGGCTTTATGGAGAGCCGGATGACTTCCGCCGCTTCGTGGATCGAGCTCATTCGCTGGGCCTCGGCGTCATCCTTGATGTCGTCTATAATCATCTCGGACCGGACGGAAATTATGTGAAGGAATTCGCGCCGCATTACTTCAGTGATCGCTACGAAAATGAATGGGGTGAAGCTCTGAACTTCGATGATGAGCACAGTGGACCAGTGCGTGAGCTGTTCATCGCGAATGCGGGTTATTGGATTGATGAATTTCATTGTGATGGCTTGCGACTGGATGCGACGCAGCAAATTTACGATGCTTCTCCACAGCATGTGCTGACAGCCATTGGCATCCGAACGCGGGAAGCCGCGCGGGGTCGTGGCGTCTATCTGGTGAACGAAAATGAGACGCAAAATGCCCGCTTGGTGCGTCCGCTGGAGCATGGTGGATTAGGCTTGGATGCACTCTG
>JANYJH010000006.1 GCA_025361865.1 Phragmitibacter sp. | reverse complement strand
GATGCAAAGCAAACGCCGCCAGCGTGCCGAGAAGCATCGCGCTGAGGGAAGCGAGCACGGCGATCTTCAATGAAGTCGCCAGTGCCTCCCACACATCATCAGCAGCCCAGAGCTTCGCATACCAATCCAGAGTAAAGCCTTCCCAACGCCCACCGAAGCGCGAAGCATTGAACGAGTTCATCACCAGCACCGCGATGGGCGCGTAGAAGAATACGAGCACGAAAGCGGTGATGAAGTTGGGCCAGCGGGAGTGCTTCATGGCTTGATTTCCTCCGGCTCTTTCCCATGATTTTCCAACCACCAAGCCGCGATCATGAGCAAGGAAACGCCGACCAGTAAGGCGGCAGACAAGGCACTGGCCAGCGGCAGATTGCGGTCGCTTTGCACCCGTTGAGCGATCTTGTTTCCGATCATCTCCGTGTCCGTGCCACCGACCACATCCGGCACCACATACATTCCCAAAGTGCAGACAAAGACCATCAACGCCGCCGCGCCTATTCCACGTCCGATGCCCGGAAGAAAAACCGAACGAAACGCGTGGAAGCCCGAAGCACCGAGATCGCGGGCCGCTTCCATCAAGGTGAAATCAAACTTCTCCGCCGCCGCATAGAGCGGCAGGATGGCGAAGGGCAGTTGCGTGTAAACCATGACCAGCAGCACGGCGTAATCATTGTAGAGCAGCACGGCACCGTCCTCGATGATCCCGCAGGATTGCAAGGCCCGGCTGATGATTCCTTGAGGATGAAGCAGTGCTTTCCAGGCGAACACGCGGATCAGAAAGTTCGTCCAGAAGGGCACGATCACCAGCAGGAGTAGCCCATGTTTCCAGGCACCGCGAAGTCGAGCCATGCCGAAGCTCATGGGCACGGCCAAAGCGAGACAGAGGATCATCGTCGCTCCACTCAGCCAAAGCGTGCGCCACAGGATGGGGAGATATTGCTCATCCCGCAAAGCCTTGATTTGATCAAGCGTCCAGCCCGCAGCCACGCCACCAAGCGGATCTGCGGGCTTGAAAGCCAGCACCAGAACGATGACCGCTGGAACGACAAAGAACACACTGAGCCACGCAAAGGAGGGCAGCGTGAGCAGCAGTTCGTTGAGGCGTCGTCGGTTCATGAAAGGGAGCTTGGCAAAGCAAGAGTGTGGCTTGCGGAGAACATCAGATGGACCTTGTCGCCCTTGCTCAGCGAAGCTGCGAACTGCGGTGGCAGATCGGCACTCAAACGATGAGCGCCTGCGATCAATGTGCATCTCAGCGATGAGCCGAGATAGGTCATGTCATCGACAAGGGCTTCCACGCGGTTCGTTGAAGCCTCGGCCGTTTCACCCATCGAGATGCGCTCTGGACGGATGCTTAACTCCACGGCTTGGCCTACGCTCAGAGGCTCATGACTGACCGCCAGCAGTTCGCCAAGCCCCGCCACTTGAACTTTGCTAAGCTCATCGCTAATCACTTCAATGACGTTTCCAGTGAGCAGATTCGCATCACCGATGAACGAGGCCACGAAGCGGTTCTGCGGCTTCTCATAAAGCTCGACTGGTCCGCCGAGTTGTATGATGCGCCCTTGATTCATGACGGCGATTCGGTTGCTCAAGCTCATCGCTTCGCCCTGATCATGGGTCACGTAGATGAACGTGATGCCGACTTCCTCATGAAGCCGACGCAACTCCGCTAGCATGTGCTGCCGCAGTTTCAGGTCCAGCGCCGCCAGCGGCTCATCCAGCAGCAAGACCTCTGGTTTGTTCACCAGCGCCCGCGCGATGGCTACGCGCTGTTTCTGTCCGCCACTCAGTTGGGAAGGTCGCTTCTGCGCATGATCGGTGAGCTGTGTCAGCGACAGCATCGCTTCGACTTCACGCGTGACTTCCGCCTTGTTCCGTTTCGCCACGCGCAAACCGAACGCGATATTCTCGAAGACACTCAAATGAGGAAATAGCGCGTAGTTCTGGAACACCGTATTCACGGGTCGCTTCTCCGGTGGCAGCACCGTGATGTCCTTCCCTTTTAGCAAGATGCGCCCCGAATCCGGCGACTCAAAACCCGCCGCCATGCGCAGCAACGTCGTCTTCCCGCAACCGCTCGGTCCCAAGAGTGAAAAGACCTCGCCTTGTGAAATCGACAACGAGACCTCATTCACCGCCCGCGCCTCACCGAAGCTCTTGGTCACGCGATCAAAGATGAGGAAGTCGTCCATAAGCTTTTAGTATTTCAGGAGCGCGGCTCTCCGAAGCCGCATCATCATAGCGGCTTCAGAGA
>JANYJH010000445.1 GCA_025361865.1 Phragmitibacter sp. | reverse complement strand
CTTCTCGGAGCGCCCAGCCGGGGGCTCCTCCCGCCGCTCCTGCTGCCGCTCCAACGGCCGCCATCAGCATCAGCGGCCTCAACAATGCCAACGGCCAGGGCAAGATCCAAGCTAAGGCCCAAGTCGTCGCGGATACACGTTTGAACCAGATCCTCATCGTCGCGGAACCTGCGGACTACACCTACATCACCAGCCTCATCACCGAGTTTGATAAGACCGTGGAAGTGCCTGAGCCCTATGAGCGCCTCTTGAAGAACGTCTATTCTGTGGATGTCCTCAGCGTCCTCGCCGATCTCCTGAAGGAAGCCACGAAGGGTAATACGCAGCTTCCCGGTGGCGGCACCCTCGCTGCCCAATCACCGCAAAGCCTAGTCAGCAGCAGCAACTCCCTGCTCACAGGCCGGAGCAATGCCGCGAACCAGCGCGGCGGCACCATCAGTAACGCGAATGGCTCCAGCGTCAGCAGTTCCACCACCGCCACCAAGAATGCGGTCACCGAACAGTTGATCGAGTCCTCTCAGGACAACGCCCCCGTCGGTGTGCTCATCAACAAGACGCGCATCATCGCTGATCCCCTCGCGAACTCCATCATCGTCATCGGGCCAAAGGAAGATCAGGACAAGGTGAACCAGCTTTTGGATAAGCTGGATCGCCGCTCCCCCCAGGTCTATTTGGCCACGGTCATTGGCGAACTCACGCTATCGAATGGCGTCAATCTGGGTGTCGATTACCTTCAACAGTTCCACAAAACGGGTGGGAACTCCGGCTTCACCAGCAGCTTTAACAACGTCCGTCCCGATGTCATCACGGGGAAGAACATCTCTGACATTCGGAACAATCTCATCACCACAGCCTTCGGCCCAGCGGCAGGCTTCAACATCTACGGTCAGCTCAGTTCGACCTTGGGCACTTACGTGAATGCGCTGGAATCCACGAATGACTTCAAGATCATCTCCCGCCCGAGTGTGTTCGCCTTGAACAATAAGAAAGCCGTCATCTCCAGTGGTCAGAGCGTGCCCTATGCCTCTTCCACCACTACCAATACGAACTCCGCCTCCGCCAACTCCAACGGCAGCATCACCGCCACCACCGAATACGTGGACGCTGTGCTGCAACTGGAAGTCATTCCTTTGATCAATCCTGATGGGGAAGTCACGCTCCGCATCTCCCAGATCAACAACACCGTTCTCAGCTATCAGCAGATCGGGAACAGCACCGCGCCGCTCCTCAGCACCCAGAAACTCACCACCACCGCGACCGTGCCCACAGGCAACACCATCGTCCTCGGCGGACTCATCAGCGAGCAGAATAAGAAGACCACGGACGGCGTCCCTTACATCAGCCGCGTGCCCTTGCTGGGCCGCCTGTTCAAGACTGACAACACCACCAAGGACCGGAAGGAACTCATCGTCTTCATTCAGCCGACTGTCGTAGATGATCCGGCTTCCATGCGTCAAGCCAGCGTCAATGAAGACCTGCGCAGCAAAGTGGGCGCGGATGCTTACAAGACCTTCCCTGACCAAACGCCACCGAAGGCAGGTGCTGTTCAAACCAGAGCTGAACAAGCAACGACCCAGGATACCGACAAGCCCCGGAAGCGCTGGTTCGATGTCTTCAAGAGCAATGACAAGCCCGTGGCTCCAGGCACGCGGAAGTAAGCAAAAGCTGATCTAGGCATCCCGCCGTCCTCAAGCTCTACGGCGCGCCAGACCTTCCCCTGTTGGAACTCCGGCGACCTCGCTTTGAACTCTGGCGACCTCGCTTTGAAGTAGGGGGGTGCTTCGGAAGCCCCCCGGTGGTTCTAAAGGAGGTGACAACTCATATTTCAGGCTTGGCGGGCTGCCATCCCTCCGCAATGCCACCAGCGTGGAGTTGCCCCAGCTCAGCGAGTGAAAAAGACGCTACCGTCCTCGATGTCATCGGCAAAATCGAAGCCCCGAAGGATCGGCCCGAGTTGAAGCGTTCACATCCATAATCCCGACTCTCCCCATGAAATACCTCCTACTCACTGCACTGCTCCTGGCACCAACGCTCGCACGCTGCGCCGACACGAACACCCAAACGCTGAAGGTCTTCATCCTCGCGGGCCAGTCGAACATGGTCGGCCACGGCAAGGCGGAAGAAGGGCGCAATCCGAAGTTTGACCCGAAGGCGCCGAAGGGAAAGGACAACGCCCAGGAGATTCCCGGTGGACTGGGGAGCTTGCGGACGATGGTGAATGAAAGCCCAGCGAAGTTTGGCGCGAAGGGCGCGACTCCGCTCGTGGATGACAGCGGCCAATGGCTGGTGCGCAAGGACGTAAAGATCTACGCCTTCTGCAACGGCAAGACCAGCAAGGGCGGCCTGGGCCTCGGCTACGCGGAGCCCGGTGCTAAGACTTGGTTCGGGCCGGAGTTCGGCTTCGGTCATGCGGTGGGCAATGCGCTCGCGGAGGACGTGCTCATCATCAAGGTGTCCACGGGCGGCACGAGCCTGGCGATCGACTGGCGTCCTCCTGGCGCAGTCGCGAAACGCGGCGGTGATGTGGGTGGGCGATACACGCACATGGTCACGACGGTGAAAGACGTGCTGGCAATCCTCGGCACGGAGTTCCCCGAGTTTGCGGGCCGCAGTTATCAAGTCGCCGGCTTCGGCTGGCATCAGGGCTGGCAGGATGGCTGCGATGCAAAAATGGCCGCTGAGTATGAGGCGAACATGGCCGACTTCATCAAAGATGTGCGCAAGGAGTTCAGTCCCGGCCTGGCGTTCGTCATCGCGAACAGTGGTTTCTTTGGCGACAAGCAAAATGGAATCAGGGCCGATGTCCGCTTGGCACAGGATGCCATGGCCGACGCGGGGAAGTATCCGCAGTTCAAGGGCAACGTCGCCGTCGTGGACACCCGCCCGATGTGGCGCGACGAGACCGTCTCGCCCTCAAACTTCGGCTTCCACTGGAACCACAACGGCTACACGCACTACGAGATGGGCGCAGGCATGGGCGAGGCGATGCTCAAGCTGCTGAAGTAGCGAACGACTAAGGAAAGGACGAACCAAGAAACACACCCACACTCTCCTCATCCTGCTGCTTGCTTCACGCCGGTGATGCAGAGTTGATCCTCTATGGCTCGACGCCGGGAGGTTTCTGCGCGGCGAATCGCCGCAGCGCGTGAGTTAAAAAACTGCTCGCGCTGCTGAAACGATAAGTCGGAGGCCAAAAGTAGCAGCCGACGTGAGGAGGCTCTAATTCATTCCTCACGATGGCCAACAGATGGAGAGTCAATCGATCCACCTTGTTCGTGTGGCCAGCGATACGAACAAGAAACGACGCAGTTTCTTCCGGTATTCCATGTCATCAGATGAACATCGGTGCCTCCTCACGTCGGCAGCTACGAAAGCCCTGAAGAAGGGGCCGCAAGGGCTTAGCTGGGTGAAATCGAGTCGGAAAATTTCATGAATCTAGGCTCAACTCTCAAGCAAGGTTCAAGTCCCAAGGTTCAATCAACTTCAAGGGGTGAGACTTTATACGGTCGGCGCAGGGCAGGATCGCCCTTCACGAGCACACCCACCTTTACCGGAGGAAGCCGCTGGTGAACGTCACGTTTGATGGCTGTGAGACAGCACTACTTTGGCTGCCGCTAGAACCTGATCCGGCAAGACTGCGATCCAAACAGCGTAACCTCTCTATGCGCCGCTTATTCATCGCTCTTACTCTCTGCCCGTGTCTTCAAGCGGCGGAACCTTTGCCGGGGCATTCGCTGCATGGGGAGACGTTTGATGAAGGGCCACGTCAGGCGGCGGTGTTGACGGAGGGTTGTGGGAAGGTGAACCTCGCGATCACCACGAAGAACGCGGAGGCTCAGCAGTTCTTCAATCAAGGCGTGGGGCAGCTTCACGGCTTCTGGTATTTCGAGGCGGAACGTTCCTTCCGACAAGTGGCAGCGCTCGATCCTGATTGCGCGATGGCCTACTGGGGCTGTGCGATGGCGAATGTGAACAATGAAAAACGGGCCGCTGGTTTCATCGCCGAAGCGGTGAAGCACAAGGATCAGGCTTCTAAACGCGAGCAGGCTTGGATCGCCGCCTTGCAGGGCTTTTATGCGGACTTGAAAAAGGAGAAGAAGGTCCGTCAGATGGACTTCATCAAGGAGCTGGAAGGCATCATCCATGAGTTTCCCGAGGAGCTGGAGGCGAAGGCGTTTCTGGCTTGGGCCATCTGGCACGCGAAGGAGGACGGTGTGCCGATGGTGAGTCGGGAAACCGTGGATGCGCTCATCCAGCAGGTCTTCGCGAAGGAGCCGATGCATCCGGCGCATCACTACATCATTCATCTTTGGGATGATGACAAGCCAGCGCGCGCCGTGGCTTCGGCCATGCGCTGCGGACAATCCGCGCCTGCCATCGCTCACATGTGGCACATGCCGGGGCACACGTTCAGCAAGGTGAACCGTAATGAAGATGCAGCCTGGCAGCAGGAGGCTGCCACTCGGGTCGATCACGCTTACATGATCCGCACGCGCATCCTGCCGGATCAGATTCACAACTACGCGCACAACACCGAGTGGCTCATCCGAACGCTGAACCAACTGGGCAAGGCGGATGAAGCGGTGACCATTGCCAGAGGCTTCATCAAAAACCCGCGTCATCCCGTTTGGAACACAATCGAAAAGCAAAGCGACAGCGCCTCGTATGGCCGCACGCGTCTGCTGGAAACGCTGCTGAAGTTTGAGCTCTGGGATGACGTGCTGGCGCTCGATAAATCAGCCTATCTGGACGTGACCCAGAACCCGAGTTATGAAGCGAATCGGCTGCGCGCGCTGGGAATCGCGGCGTTCTTCAAAGAGGATGCCGGGCGGTTGGAGAAGGCTTTGACGGAGTTGTCCGCCGTGCAGAAGAAGGATGCCATCAAAGTGAAAAAGCCCGAGCTAACGAAGCCCAATGAGGAGATCAAAAAGGCTGAGCCTGCTAACTCCACGAAGCCTGCAACAACACCCGTTCCCGCCAAGAAGATCGAGCCGAAGAAGGACTCCAACGCGGTGCGCAATGCGGTGGCGGAGCTGAGAGCCTTGCAGGCCATGCTCGGGCAGAAGAACGAGGAAGCCCTGAAGTTGCTCATGGAATCCAAGGACACGCCGAAGGAACGCTTGGTTCGTTATCAGTTGAAGCTCGGCAACAAAGACAAGGCTTTAGAGCTGGCCAAACAACTGCCCAACGATGCGCCGGGGCAGGCTCTCCGCGTGGATACGCTTTGGAAAGGTGAGAAGCGGGAAGAAGCGAAGACCGCCTTTGAGGCGCTTCGTAAGACAGCGGCGTCTATGGATGAAGCGATGCCGCTTTCCACGCGCATGGACGCCATCGCGATGGAGCTGGGTTTGCCGAAGGCGTGGCGCTTGAAGCCTGCGACCACTCCAGATTCAGGCGTGCGACCCGAGCTGAAGACCCTCGGGCCACTGCAATGGCATCCGTTTCCCGCGCTGCCTTTTGCGCTGCCGACCACGACGGATGAGATCGTTTCGTTAAAGGATTATGCAGGCAAGCCGGTCGTGGTCTTGTTCTATCTCGGTCACGGTTGCGATCACTGCGTGGCTCAACTCAAGGCGTTCGCAGCCATCGCGGATCAATTCAAAAGCGCGGGAATTTCCTTGGTGGCGATTGGAACCGAGGATGCCAAGGGCGTGCGGGAAACTCAGATGGTGTGCGATGCGAAAGGGCAGCTCCCCTTCCCTGTTCTGGCTGATCCCGAAGCGACCGTGTTCAAGAGCTGGCGTTGTTATGATGACTTCGAGAAGCTAGCCCTGCACGGCGCGTTCCTGGTGGATGGCAAAGGCTTGATCCGCTGGCTGGAGATCAGCTATGAGCCTTTTAAGGACGCCAAGTTCTTACTGGATGAATCCCAGCGGCTCCTCAAGTTTAAGGTTGAGCCCTGACTTGGAAAGTGTCCCAGACTACCGCCTCGGAGCGAAGCTCCTGAGCCGCAGCGCATTCATCAGCACGCTCAATGATGAAAGGGCCATCGCCGCGCTGGCGAACATCGGATTGAGCAGCCAACCCGTGAAGGGATAGAAGACGCCTGCCGCGAGAGGGATGCCCAGCGCGTTATAGATGAAGGCGAAGAAGAGGTTCTGCCGGATGTTCCGCACGGTCACGCGGGAGAGCTCGATGGCATTACAGACACCGTTCAAATCTCCACCGACCAACACCACATCCGCCGCATCCATGGCGATGTCCGTGCCGTGGCCCATCGCGATACCTACATCGGCTTCAGCCAAAGCAGGCGCATCATTGACGCCATCTCCGACCATCGCCACGAGGCCACCGCCCTTTTTCCAGCCCTTGATCATGGCACACTTCGCGTCTGGCAGGACTTCAGCGACAACGGTGACGATGCCCAAGGTGTTCGCCACAGCACGCGCAGCGGTGTAGTTGTCACCCGTTAGCATCGTGACCTGAAGGCCGAGTTTCTTAAGACGATCAATGCTGGATTGCGCGCTGGGTTTGATCGTGTCAGCTAAGCCGAAGATGCCTGCGAACTTGCCATCCACGACCACGAATACGGGGGTTAGGCCACGTTCTGCTGACTCATGGGCGGCGACTTCATCCACCTGATAGCCGCTCTCGCGCATCAGTCGGGCATTGCCCACCAACACTTTCTTCTCGTCCACCACCGCGATGACGCCGTAGCCGGAAACGGAATGGAAATCCTGTGGTCGTGAGAGAATGAGTTTGCGATCTTCCGCCTCTCTTAAGATGGCTGCGCCAAGGCGATGCTCACTGCCGAATTCAGCCGAGGCCGCATAGCGCAGGACTTCATTATCAGACATGTCATAGGCGGAGATCGTGGTGACTCGCGGCTGCCCTTCGGTGATCGTCCCCGTTTTGTCGAAAACGACATTTGTGATCTTGCGCGCTGTTTCGATGGAGCCCGCGCTTCGAAAAAGAATGCCGAGTCCCGCTGCGCGACCCGTCGCCACCATGATCGCGGTGGGCGTGGCTAGGCCGAGCGCGCAGGGACAGGCAATGATCAAAACCGACACCGTGGTGGTGAGGGCCATCGCCAGACGATTGGGATCGCTGCTAAAGAAATACCAAGCATCAAAAGTGATGAACGCGATGAAAAGCACGGCGGGCACGAACCATGCGGATATCTTATCCGCCTGCCGCTGAATGGGGGCTTTACCCGCTTGCGCCTCCTGCACGGTGCGCATGATTTTGCGCAGCGCCGTGTCCTGCCCCACTTTGGTGACGCGGAAGCGGAGGGCTCCAGTCAGATTAACGGTGCCACCAATGACCGTGTCCTCGGGCTTCTTGGAAGCGGGCACGGACTCCCCCGTCAGCATGCTTTCATCCACCGTGGACATGCCTTCTTCGACCTCGCCATCCACGGCGATCTTCTCGCCCGGCCTCACCCAAACTCGATCTCCAACGAGCAACTGCTCAATGGGGATGTCATACTCGACACCATCATTCTCCACCCGGGCCATGCGCGGTTGCAGCCCGGCGAGAGCCCGAATAGCGCCACTGGCACGACGACGCGCCCGCGCTTCCAGCACCCGCCCTGCAAGGATCAGCGTGACGATGGTCGCCGCCGCTTCAAAGTAAACCGCAGGCATCTGATCATGCGTCGAGTCTTTGTAGGGGTCCATCCAATGCGGGAAACAAGTCACGCCAACGCTGTAAATATAGGAAGACAGCGTGCCCAGAGAAACCAGCGTGTTCATGTCTGCGGTCAGGCGTTTAAGCGAAGCCCAAGCCCCAGTGAAAAACTCCCGACCGGCACCAAAAAGGACAATGGTAGTGAACACCATTTCCAGCCACTTGCGTCCTGGGAAGTCAAAGGCATGGCCCAGACTGCTTGAGAAATGACTTCCCATCGCCAACACTAAAACGGGCAGCGTGAAGAGAACCGCGAACCGCAGCCGCTTACGCAGCCGCCCTTCATCCGCACGCCGCGCCTGGTCTTCGAGGGCCTCTTGTTCATTGAAATTAGCTGAGTCCAGCGCGGGGGGCAGCGCTTCATAGCCTTCCTTGCGCAAAGCTTCCCGCAAGGTATCGGGATTGGTCCAACGATGATTGAAAACCACGGCGGCACGGGCCGTCGCATAATTCACGGAAGCTTTGGCGACACCGGGAACGGCCTTGAGCGCCTTCTCCACACGCCCAGCGCAGCTTGCACAATGAAGCCCCAGCAAGGGAAACTCCACGCGTGTAAGGTCAAGATCATCCGCTTTACTCATCATTTTCAACTAGGGGGCTGATTATCCAGAGTAACTCCATGCTTTCAACTACTGTAACGCAAAATCTCCCAGAGACGTTCCCCCCACATCCCAAGTCCCTAGGCGGGCGGGCTATCCACAAAAGTAAGATTAAACATCCATCAATAAATCAATACGGTTCGCACCTCACCAACCGCGCAAGTTTCCCCTGAATCCACTCGGAGCAGCGCATTGCCTTGGCTCAGTCCGAAGAGCGCATGAGACTGCTGGGAACCGAGTGGTGTGAAGACGCCATCCACTACTTTACCGCGCAGGTAGTGAGGTCGATCACCGAGGTTTTGAAGTGGCTGTGCAAGAGTTGCCGAAACCGCAGGCATTCGCAGCTCGGCCTCTGGAACTCCCGTGGCCAATGCTAGAGCGGGACGGACAAAGACCTGATACGTAACAAAGGCGGACACGGGATTCCCTGGCAGACCGAAGAGGTGACAGCGACCCGATTGTGCAAAGAGCAGCGGCTTGCCCGGCTTGATCTGCACGCGCCAGAACTCCGGCTTGATGCCCAATGCGGCCAGCGCGGGCTTCACACAATCGTGATCCCCCACAGAAACGCCACCTGATAGAATAACGAAAACATGCGTGGCGATCAACTGCCCAAGGCCTTCCGTGATGGCGGGAAGATCATCAGGAAAGTGAGCCAAAGTGACCTCCGCGTTCGCCTGTTGTCTGACCAAGGCTTCCAGCATCACCGCATTGGAGTTATAGATCTGACCCGCTTCCAAAGGTTGGCCAGCGGACACGAGTTCATCTCCCGTCGAGACGATGGCGATCCTCGGTGATGAGACGATTTCGATTTCAGCGAGACCTTGAGTTGCCAGCACGGCCAACTTCGCTGGTGTCAGCCGTTCTCCTGCATCCATGATCTTCTGGCCCACAAAGAGATCGCAGCCCGTGAAGCGCACGTTCTCTTCCGGCTCCACAGGCTCGATACAGACGATGCTGGCTCCCTCCGCCCTCACATCCTCCTGCATGATCACCGCATCCGCACCGCGTGGCATCGGCGCACCCGTGAAGATGCGGATGGCACTGCGCGGTGGCAGCATGAGTTGCTGATCTTTGCCAGCGGGTTGCTCGGCGATGATATGCAGCGGAGCCTTGCCCTGCGTTTCAGCCGCGCGGACCGCGTAGCCATCCATCGCGGAGTTGTCGAAGCCCGGTAACGCAACGGTTGCGAAGATGGCCTTCGCCGTGCGATGAAACAGCGCCTTGTTCAAGGAAAGCCGTTCGGACGGCAATACCGAAACCAAGGCGAGAATGCGAGCTAGGGCTTCTTGTTCGGTAAGCATGAGAGTCACCAAGGCATCCGGGCACTAAGGCATCAAGCAGGAACTGAAACTGATTCAGGCGGGAGGCCTCAAGGAAGCCCCTTCGGAGGAACTCCGGGAATCATCTCTTCCGATGTGGCGGGTAAGCCATGAGGCTGGGCGATGACGGGAAGTGGCGCGTCCGTTTTAGGTATCGGATCAGTCGTAGCCGCCACCGCAGAACTGGCAGGAAGCATTACGGCATCTCCCTTTTGCGGTAGCCCTTCGATGATGTCTGCGGAAAGGAGATTCGTCTTCCTTTCCGGCGTGACGGTGAGCTTTGTGATCATTCCCGAAGGCGATCTCGTCTCCAACAGCGTGCCTTTGGGATAAAGGATATTCGCCCCTGTGCGCACCAGCACGAAGCGTTGCTCGGGATTCACCATTTCGATTAGGCCGATGAAGAGATCTTTCTTCGCATCCTCCGCGTCCGGCTTTTTCGAGTGTGCTCCGAAGTGAAATAAGCCGCCCGCCTTACCAATCAAGCCACAGCCCGTGAGGACTGGAAGCAGGGCACAAACGATCAGCAGTTTTCCTATTCGGGACATCATGTCGTCAAGCTATCTTCTGCGCAAAGAATGCGAAACAAAAAAGGCTGAAATGTGCAGTGGAAACGCGACAACACCCCGCTAGGATGCGCGCGTGAGTTACCAGGTTTTTGCCCGAAAATATCGCCCCCGCACTTTTGATGATGTGTTGGGCCAGGATCATGTCGTGAAGACGTTGAAGAACGCCATCACGCAGAACCGGCTGGCGCACGCTTATTTGTTCGTCGGCCCGCGCGGCACGGGTAAGACTTCCACAGCGCGAATCTTCGCAAAGGCCCTGAACTGCCACGGTGGGCCGATGGTGGACTTTGATCCCGATGATCCGCTGTGCGTGGAGATCGAGAAGGGCATCGCCTTGGACGTGCGGGAGATTGATGGAGCCAGCAATAATGGCGTGGAGCAGGTGCGGGAACTGCGCGAGGAAGTGAAGTTCGCGCCCTCAAGCTGCAAGTTCAAAATCTACTACATTGATGAAGTTCACATGCTCAGCACGGCGGCGTTCAATGCGCTGCTAAAGACGCTGGAAGAGCCGCCGGAACATGTGAAGTTCATCTTCGCGACGACGGAAGCGCACAAGGTTCTGCCCACCATCATCAGCCGTTGCCAGCGCTTTGATCTGCGCCGCATCCCAGCGGGAGTGATCGCGAATCACCTCCTCCATATCGCGAAGCTGGAGAGTGTTTCTTTGAGTGAGAAAGCTGCCTACGTCATCGCGAAGGGTGCTGAAGGCGGGATGAGGGATGCGCAATCCATGCTGGATCAACTCGTCGCATTCTGCGGTGGCAATATCGAAGAGCAGGACGTGCTGGACATCTTCGGCTTCACGCGCGGTGAAACGGTGGCGAACATCGCTCTGCGCGTTCTGGAGCGCGATACCGTGAACTCTCTGCGGGAACTGCACGCGCAAGCGGATGGCGGCAAGGACTTGTCTCGCCTGCTCGCGGACCTCATCCAGCATTTCCGCACGCTTCTTGTTCACCAAGTGGATGCCGAAGCCGCTGAGGAAGATTTGTCACCGGAACTCGTCGAGATGGTGCGTGCTCAAGCCACCATGTCCGATGCCGATGGACTCCTCCGCGTCATGGATGGTCTTGCGGAAGTGGACGCCCGAATGCGCTGGGCCAGCAACAAGCTCCTGCACTTCGAGATCGGTTTGATCCAAGCAATTCAAATGCTGGGTGAAGTCACGCTGAGCGAGGTCATCGTCGCCTTGAACGGTGGCTCATTGCCGCCCGTGAAGAAGGTCGCGCCGCCTGCAATCGCACCTACGCCTAGACCCGTAGCAGCCACGCCAGCCCCACCGCGAGCCGTCGAAGCTCCCAAAGTCATAGCGCCTAAACCTGCACCGCCCATAGCAGAAGTTCCTGTCGCCAAAGTCGAAATCACTCCACCCGCTCCGACGCATACCGCTGAGCAAGCCACCGCCACGCCTGAGCAGTTCTGGAAGCAGTTCGCAGATCGTGTTCACACTGAGCGCCCACTCGTTTCTGGCTGGGTGGAATTGGGGACATTGCTCGGCATTGATGGCAAGGTCGTGAAGATGGGCCTTCCTGAAACCGAGAGCGCGGCGAAGGACAGTCTGTTGCGTCCGGTCACAAAGAAGTTCTTGGAAGAGGTCATCGCTGAACTGCTCGGTGGTTCCTACACCCTGAGTGTCGTCCTTGATCCCAAGCTCAAGCCACCTGCGGCCACTGAAATGACCTTCGGCCTCGGCTATGATGATGCGCCCTCAAAGCCTTCGCCAGCCCCGCAAGAGGAAGCTCCCGCCAATGCTGCTGACTTCCATAATGACCCGCTCATTCAAGCGGCGATGACCAAGTTCAAAGCTACCCTCGTTAAATAAACTCATAGAATCCTTAAACTTTTGACCTCCCTATGAACATCCAGAAGATGATGAAGCAAATGCAGACGAT
>JANYJH010000419.1 GCA_025361865.1 Phragmitibacter sp. | reverse complement strand
TTTGGGCACGCAGTTCATCACCCTTGAAAGCCACACCGGCTTGGACACCGTTGCTAATCTGATCTTTGTATTCCGCAGAGATATTCACCGCTTCTCCAGCAACACGGACATTCGCATGAGCCTTCGCCAGATCAAAATAAGCCTCTGCCGCAGCGAGCTGGCTTTGTTTTCGCTGTGCTTCCGCGCCATGAGTGGCGGCAATGGTAAGCTGTTTGGAAGCGAGCCCTTTGTAGATGGTCTCGCCAAAATCCAGCTGGGCCACTACGGTAGGGCCAACGCTTAAAGCCTGCTTATCCACGTCCAAGATGTTCCCTTGAACGTCCTGAATTTTGCCGTTGTGCGCCTTATAACCAATGCCGGGCGCAATCCACGGGAAGAACTGCCACAGCGTTGCGGCCTCATTAGCGCGCGCTTCCTTGAGTTTTTCAGTAGCGAGTTGAACATCCAAATTCTGCGCTCCCGTAAGACGAAGAACGGTGGGCAGGTCAATCCTTTCGGGTTCGGCAGCGAAGCCCCTAAAGCATGATAACGAGTATATCGCTAGGAGAGCAGCGCGACTTGAACATTGAGCTATGAGCTTTGAACCTTTCATCATTTCGCCTCCGTGATGGTTACTGTCTGGCCGTCGGTCATCGGGGTCAAACCGACAAGCAAGACCTTGTCATCCGGCGTTAGACCTTCGAGAACTTCGACTATCTTTCCATCGTTAAAACCCATCTTCAAAACAGAGCGCTTGGCTTTGCCGTCCTTATAAACAAAGGCCACAGCGGTCAGCTTCTCCATAACCAAGCCATCAACCGGTAGGATCGAGACGTCTTTGTGTGTCGCCACACCGAGCTTCACGGTAACATACTGATTGGGTCGGAGATCACGTTTTTCATTCTCGATTTCTGCTTCCACCAGCAGCGTTTTAGAAGCCGCATCCAGCATCTGCGGAAAGCGCGTGACAGTGGCTGTGAAGACTTTTTCTGGCAGCGCTTCTGCGGTGAACTTGAAAGCCTGACCTTTCGCGATAAGAGCGGATTCATATTCTGGAGCGGCGACTTGAACGCGCACTTTGCTAGTATCCACGATCATAAAAACACCGGCCTGTGAAGCAGCGCTGCCGCTGGTGGCAGAAGGCACGAACGCACCTTTGTCCACCCACCGCTTGGTGATCACGCCATCAAAAGGTGCGATGATCTTGGCAAAACCAAGCATGGCTTCAATGCGGTCCGCGTTCGCCTTGGCGACTTCAAACTTTCCCTTCGCCGCATCCACGGTCTGCTTTACCACCAGATCAGGAGCCTTCTTCGCGGCATCAGTCGCACGATCAAATTCCAGTTGGGCGAGATCCAATTCCGCCTTGGCCTTTGCTTTGTCCGCAAGCAGCTCTGGAACTTCCAACTCGGCGAGCACAGCACCAGCTTTAACTTCGTCACCTATATCCGCATTCACCTTCTGCACATAGCCTCCAACCTTCGCGTAAAGGGTGGCTTGTTGATAAGCCTTCACTTCACCTGGCAGCGTGACCCAGCGCGTAACCTCGCCGCGCGTGAGCTTGGCGACCGGAATATCGGCAGCCATTGCGGTGCAAAAGCACACGGTGACTGGGACAATTTTAAACAGCGTTTTCATGGGTGTTACCAAGGTCATAAAGTGAACTGTCGGGATCATCTGGGTCAAGGGAGGAAGACTTCTTAGCGCGGCCCACCATCATCAGAGCAAAAACTGATGGCACAACGAGAAGTGTTGCGGTCGTTCCAAAGAGCAAGCCTCCAACCACCGCACGGCCTAAAGGCGCAGTTTGTGCACCGCTATCACCGAGAGCCATGGCCATCGGCATCATGCCAGCGATCATCGCAAAGCTGGTCATAAGAATGGGACGCAAACGGGTCTTCGCAGCTTCAATGGAGGCTTCCACAGCATTCATGCCCACGAGGCGATTGCGTTCCGCGAAGGTGACCAAGAGAATCGAGTTAGCCACCGCCACGCCCACCCCCATGATGCTGCCAATAAAGGATTGGATGTTGAGCGTCGTTCCAGTGAAGAACAACGCGAGCGTCACGCCACACATCACGGCAGGCACGGTGGAGACAACGACCAAGGCCAGCCGCACGCTTTGGAAGTTCGCCGCGAGCAAGAGAAAGATGACCACCACAGCGAGCACCAAGCCGTTCATTAAGCTGTCGAGCATCTGCGTCATCGGCTGGATTTGTCCTCTAACATCTACCTTTACCTTTGCTGGCGCATCACCTGCAGCTTTGATCGCTTTGTTGACTGCGACACCAATACTTCCCAGGTCGGTTCCTGCGTAGTTTGCGGTGAGCGAGACGAGACGCTGCATATTGTAGCGTTCATATTGGGCCACAGCAGTTCCCTCCTTGATAGTGCCGATGTTACGCAGCAGCACAGGCTGGCCATCCTTTTGGGCCACAGGAATATTGCGCAAATCCTCGACGGACTTCGTGGCCATTTGCGGCACTTGAACTTGGACACTGTAAGAAACTCCGGTTTTGCCATCGGCCCAATAACCTGGCAGAATGAAGCGCGTAGAGGAGGTGGCAGTCGCTACTGATTTCGCCGCCTCTACCATCTTCACTCCTTGCAATCCGGCGCGCTCGCGATTGATGTTCACATCCAGTGTTGGGTAATCGAGCGTCTGCGTGAATTGCAGATCTCGCAGTCCTTTGATTTTCTCCAGCTCCACTTTGATCTTGTCTGCAAAGCTCTTGCTGTCAGGCAGAGATGGTCCGCTGACGGCAATTTCAATCGGTGTCGGCGCTCCAAAACTCATCACACGGCTCACGATGTCTGCAGGTTCAAATGAAAAACGCGTATCGGGAAGTTCCTGCTTCAAACGGGCGCGCATTTTCTCCTTCGCCGCTTCCAAATCCACTCCCGTGCCCGGCTTCATTTGAATCTGCACGACAGCTTCATCCGTGCCTCCATTGAACTGGTAAATGAGATTGATCGGATAATTCGGCGCATGAACACCGATGAGCCCCATGGTCAGACTTACTTGATCACGGCCAAGAACGTCTTGAATGATTTCCAGCGTCTTGAGGGAAAGGGCTTCTGTCTTATCGAGCTTTGTGCCTGGAACTGCGCGGATGCGGAGCTGGATTTGACCGTTGTCCACCTTCGGGAAAATCTCCGTGCCGAGGAAAGAGTAGAAGCTGAGAGTTGCTAGGACAACACCTGCAAGAGCCGCTGGCACGACGACCCATCGCGCTTTCACCGCTGCCCAGACGATTCCGCCGTAGGTCTTCTTGATGACCCCAAAAAGCAGACCCTCGCTAACAGTATGATTCTTACCAAGCAACCAAATGGAAAGCACGGGCAACAACGTATTGGAAAGAACCCATGAGGCGAACATGCTGAAGCCCACCGCTAGCGAGATGGGGACGAAAAGAGCTTTGCCCGCTCCTTCCATAAAGAAGGAAGGGATGAACACTGCCACAACACAAAGCATCGCGAGCAGTCGCGGCCCAGCGGTATCCGTGATCGCTTTACTCACGGCGCGAGCCGTGGACATACCGCCCGCGAGTTCATGATGAATGTTTTCAATCGCGACAGTGGCTTCATCTACAAGAATTCCGATTGCTAACGCGAGACCTCCCAGCGTCATCAAGTTGATCGTCTGACCGCAGAGCCACAATGCGAACACAGCACTCAGGAGCGCCAGCGGAATGTTGATGACCACAATGAGTGTGCTGCGGAAATCACGAAGGAAGAGCAACACCATCAAGCCAGTCAACGCAGCGCCGAGAAGTCCTTCACGTAGCAGATCTCTGATGGCGCGTTCCACGAGCGGGCTTTGGTCGAATTCATAACTCACCTTCACGTCAGCAGGCACTGCAGCCTGAAACTTAGGCAGGTTTTGTTTGACCAGATCTACCACCGTTAGCGTGGATGCGTCAGAACGTTTGGTGACTGGAATGTAAACCGTGCGTTTGCCATTCACGAGCGCATAACTTGTCACCAGATCGGAGCCATCAACCACATCCGCCACATCTCTTAAGAATACTGCCGGATATTGACCAACACGAACGGGCACGGCTTCGAGGTCCTTGATATTCTTGACCGTGGAATTCACGGGGACTTGCGGGTAGCTGTCGCCTATGACCACATTCCCGGAAGGACTAATCATGTTCGCTGCGGAGACTGAGGTAGCGATTTCATCGGGAGACATCGCGTAGCTTCTCAAGCGATCCGGTTTGAGATTGATCAAAATCGTTCGCGCACTGCCTCCGAACGGCGGTGGCGCGGACACGCCGGGCAGCGTGGCGAAGAGTGGGCGCACCATATTCAGTGCTGCATCTTGAAGCTGAGCCACGGTTTTAGTCTCACTTGAGAAAACCAACTGCCCCACCGGAACGCTCCCTGCATCAAAGCGCATGGCAAAGGGTGGAACGGTGCCCGGCGGCATGAAAGCACGCGCACGGTTGACGTAGCCGACAACTTCACTCATCGCCTGACTCATGTCCGTTCCTGGATGAAACTGAAGCTTCATTAAAGAGGCGCCTTGAATAGACTTTGATTCCACATGCTCAATCCCTGTGATGTAGAGGAAGTGATACTCGTAATAATAAGTAATGAAGCCCTCCATTTGGGCTGGATCCATACCGCCGTAAGGCTGTGCCACGTAGATCGTGGGGATCTTCAAACTAGGGAGAATATCCCGTGGCATTCGTAGCAGAGCAAACCAAGATGCCAGACCCAGCGCAATGATCACCATGACAACGGTCACAGGGCGGCGAAGGGAGGATTGGACGAGATTCATGAGCGCGCTTACTAACGTTCCAATCGTTTATTACTAGCTGAAATGATCGGGCCTTCTATAAGAGTGTGCCTGAGAGCAGAATCTTATCTTAAATATAGCCTCATTCATTGCGCCAGATGATCCAAAGTAGTCTGAGAGCTTATCCGGTAAAAGGTTGAAGAGCCTATAAAGCGGTGCGTCTGCGGGACATGACACCGATAAAGGCGAGGTAGATGAAGGCTTCGTGGAGGCGTGGATTCTTCTCATGGTCGCGTGTTAAGCGGCGTTTCTTGACCAGCCAGCCGATGCTGTGCTCAATGACCCAGCGCCTTGGCAGCACGATGAAGCCCTTCTGATCTTCGAGCTTCTTGATGATACCTAACCTGAAGCTCGACGCATGACCGAAGAGCCGTCCCATGCGTTGCACGAAGCTCTAATGCTTCCCTGCGTAACCACCGTCGGCGCACTGCTCAGTCTGGTGCGCTTGCTGGAGACGAATCATCTCGAAGTGCTGGGTTTGAGCTTGCAGGACTCCGCTGATCTCACCCTCGTGCGGATGCTCGTGAGTGATCCTGAATCTGCCCTACTCATCCTGCGTGCAGAGGGAATCTCTTGTGCCTCGAAGCCCGTCGTCGTCGTGGAATTGCGTGAAGGAACTGAGGATCTCAGCCGCGCCCTTGCCGCATTGCTCTCTGCGGAGATCAATATCCATCATACCTATCCCTTGCTCGTCCGGCCAAAAGACCGTGCCTTGATCGCCCTCTATTTGGATGATTGTGAGACCGGCATGGAAGCCCTGAGCCGCTGCGGCTTCAAGGTGCTCACGCAAGATGACCTCAGCCGCTAAGAGCGTGGGAAGGTAAGAAAGCCTCCTAGCTACCCACGTTCTTACGAACGCAGCCACGGCATTGATTGAACTGCTCTAAAGCCTTGCCTCTCAGCCAGATACTTATCTGACATTTCCTGCTATTTGAGGAGTTGGGATCGTGACGACCTCGTCACAAAGGCTGCCTTTCGCGGGCCAATGTTACAAAACCGTAACACAACGTCTCTCGACGGTTATCCGGCCCCATCCTAAGATCGGCGCATTCACGGGTGGCATGACCTTGCCA
>JANYJH010000363.1 GCA_025361865.1 Phragmitibacter sp. | reverse complement strand
CGCTACGTGGCCATCTCCAACCCGCGCATGGTTCCGGTGCTGCTGGCGAACTTTTCTTCCTCAATGCCCATGCGCTGGAGCATGGAGACGAAGAGGTTCGGTAGTGGGTAGTTATGGACGTTGTCGAAGACGAGGTGTTGGCCGTGCTTGAAGCCGCCCCCGGCAAAGAGCGTGGGAAGGTTCGTGGTGACATGGGTGTTGGCATTCCCGAGGTTGGAGCCATAGAGAATCATGGTGCGATCCAACAAGGTGTCACCGCCTTCTTTGACAGATTTGAGATCGCTGAATAAGTTCGCGAGGAGCTTCATGTGCCACTCATCAATGGCGGTCAACTGAGCGAGCTTCGCAGCGGATTTCCCGTGATGAGAAAGGTTATGATAAGCCTCAGTGATCTGCGTGTCCTGAATGCCGATCACGGGTGAGTTGACGCTATCTAACATCAGCGAAATGGAGCGCGTGGAATCGGTCTCAAAGGCGAGCCGAGCCATGTCATACATGAGCTTCACCTTATCCATGTATTCACGCGGACTGGCGGGATCGAGAGGCACTGGCGCCTTCACGATGGGCTTCGGTTTGCGCTCCCATTCACGCGACATTTTCATGCGCTGTTCGAGGTCACGAACGCTGGTGAAGTATTGATCCAGGCGCTCGCGATCATGCGAACTGACATCACGTTGCAATGCTTTGGCTTGATCCGCGACGGCATCGAGAATGCTGTTCCCCAGTTCCAGTTTGCGCATCTGCTTTTCGACTTCCGCCTTGGAACCTTGCACGAAGAGACGCTTGAAAACATCGGAGCCTTTCTCCTCGCACGGAATCAGCACACCCGATCCGGTCCATGACAAACTGCGCTGTCCCTGACTGACATTGACGCCGAGGGTGAGGGAGGGAAAGCGCGTAAGATGGCCAATGCGCTCTGCCATGTATTGATCAAGCGAGATGGAATTGCGAAAGCCGCCACTGCCCGGATGCGGCGCAGCGGTGAGGAAGCAGTTATCCGCTGGATGACCGCCATCCACATCTGGATGCCAGACACCACTGAAGACGCTGAAGTCATTCCGATGCTGCTGAAGCAGCTTCATGTAGCGCGATGGAAGGTAGTCGCGGCCTGCGCCTTGCGGGAAGAAGTTCTCTGGGATGAGGCCGAGATTGTTACAGATCGCGAGCATCCGACGTGGCTTCACGGCGGTGCTTTTCTCACGAGCAAACGCAGGCTGCATGGCTTCGAGCATCGGCAGCGAAAGAGCAATGCCAGCACCGCGCAGGAAACTGCGTCGGGATAAGGCGCGCTGCGTGGAAATGAAGGAACCGACGTTGGTAGATGTGTTCATAGATGTTCCGTTACTTGTTTAAAAAGAGATCACTCAGCACGACTTCGTGGATGAGGCTGCGCACACCGTAATGGCTCTGGCTGGCGCGTTGCAGCATTTGATCAATCTGAGCGCGATCGCTGAAGCGCATGGGTGCGCCAGTAGCGAAGACGGTGAGCTGTTGAGCGAGATTACGGGCAATCTGCTTTTCATCCGCAAGGAGCAGTCGCTTGAGTTCACGGATGTCACTGAACTTACGACCATCTGGCAAGGCACCCGTCGCATCCACAGGCAGCCCTTCATGGAAGGCGAACTTCTGTCCGTTGTGGCCGATGCCCGGCGCTTGATCGTGATCCCCAGTCGCGCGGTAGTTTTCCCGCCAGCCACCCATGACATCGAAGTTCTCCAGCGCGAAGCCAGCGGGATCAATCTTCGCGTGGCACGCGGCGCAAGACTCCAGCGAGCGATGCTTATCTAGCTGCTGGCGGATGGTCGCCGCACCACGGGTATCCGGCTCGACGGCGGGGACGTTCGGCGGCGGCGGCGGTGGTGCCTTGCCTAAGAGGCGTTCCATGATCCAAGCCCCACGCAGAACGGGTGAAGTGGTTGTGCCATTCGCGGTGACTTTGAGCACACTGGCTTGGGTCATGAGTCCGCCCCGTGGGCTTTCAGGAGCCAAGGCAACGCGGCGCAAAGCAACGCCTTCCACGGCAGGCAGGCCGTAGTGCTGGGCGAGGCGTTCGTTCAGCATCGCGAAGTCTGAGGACACGAGATTGCGCGCAGGGAGATCACCTTTGAGCAATTCGGTAAAGAAGAGTTGGGTCTCCGCTTGGGCTGATTCCGTCAGTAAATCATCAAGGTAGTAATCAGGGTAGAGGCCGGAATCGGGAGCCGTCGCCACCATCTTTCGCAGGTCCAACCAGTAATCGAGAAACGCATTGGTGAAGCGGCGGGATTTGGGATCGTTGAGCAGGCGCTCGGTTTGGGCATGGAGCGTTTTCGGCTCATGGAGTTGGCCTTGTTTGGCCAGGGAGCGCAGCTCGTCATCAGGCGTGGAGTTCCACAAGAAGAAGCTGAGTCGTGCGGCTAAAGCGTGGTCATCCAGATGGCCGGGCTTCTCTTCCAAGCAGATGAATTCAGGCGAGCAAAGAACAGCGGTATAGCCTGCGATCATCGCATCCGTGAAGCTGCTGCCGGATTTCAACGCGCCTTCAATCACGCGAAGGAATCTCTGAAGTTCTGAGTCATCCACTGGCCGACGGTATGCCGTTTGCACGAAATTTCGCAGCAGTGTTTCCGCGTCCTTTTTGGGGTCTGCTGAAGCGATTTCTACAGTGTTGTCTTTTGGCTTCGTGATCGGCAAATCACCGAATAGGAGCTTATGCCCAGCGGTCGGCCATTGATCATAAAGCGGGCCTTCGACTTCCAACCAACGAAACGCGACACCGGGCTGACCCTCCTTTTCTGCGAGTGGGTTTTGGAAGTTGGGAGGGCGGGAACGGAAGAGTCGCGCAGCATCGGGCCGGATGGTTTCGCCTGCGAGTAAGAAGACATCGAGTTGCTTCACAGCAGGCTCCGGCATCGCGTCAATGGCTCCAAGAAGCCGCAGCAAACGCGGTGGTGTTTCGGCGTAAATGGTCACGGGTTCAGGACGATGACCCACGGACACTTCATCCAGATTCGGCTTCCACCATTTCTCTTTCTTGCCGGGGCCGACCCAGACGGAATAGGCATTAAGACGGATCTTGTAGTGGCCGGAAGTAGGCGCGGTGAATGAGCTGAACTTGATCTCCATCGGCTCATAGGAACTGGCCACGACGCCGATGGCTTCCTGCTCCCGCAGCGTGGGATTATCCTTCCCGACGGTGACGGGAGCCTTGCCTGCACGCACATCGGGTTGAGCTTTGAAGCCAAGCAACGGGAAAGTCGCGCGCTCAGGGCTTTGATTGAACACGGAGAATTTCATCTTGCCCACAAAGGCGCGCTGATCCCGCGCGTAGTAGCGGGTGGTCTTGGACGTGGGCCGCGAGATTTGCGTGGCGATGACTTGGCGCAAGGCGTCCTCCGCAGCGTTCAAATAACGGGCCATCTGAACGTGCGAGACATCCAGTGCTTCGCCGATTTTATTGAACCGATGCGACTCGCCATCTTCCGGCAAAGCATCCTTCACTTGCAGCCACGGTGCGTGAAGAAGATCACGCAAGGCGTTCTCATATTCGTAGCGATTCAGCCGACGCTGAATGGCGCGGCCTTCTCTGGCCACCAAGGCGTTTTCCTCCGCGATGAGGGAGGTGGAAAGCAACTTCGTGAAGGATTGAAGCTCGGCTGGTTCGGGGCGCGGCTTCTTCTTCGGCGGCATCTCGCCATTGGTTGTCCGGTCGTGAATAGTGACCCAAGTGGAGAAGTTCTTCTGGTTTGCGAGATCGAGCTTTAGCGCGGTCAAATCGAGACCACCTTTCTTCGTGTCAGCGTCATGGCATTCCACGCAATGCTTTTCCAGAAACGGCTGGAGATTGTCAGACGCCGCTTCAACGCGGCTGAGGATCAAGAGAAAAGCGAAGGGCTGAAAAAGGGGCCGACAAATCATGCAAGAGAACACGCGGCGATATACGCCGATATTACACCGTGTCAGGCCTCAACCGAAATCAACAGAGGCTCCGCAGCCGCCGGCATGGGGGCCGCCGAAGCGCAGAGGATGGTCGGGTATCTCTGGGAGCAGCCAAACCGTGCGGCTGATTTGTTTCTTCTTCCACCTCCAAGCGGTAAGTCCCGCGATCAAAAGCGCGATGAATACAGCCAGCCCGCAGAGGACTTGGATGAGACTGCGTTTCCATTTCTGAAGATAATCTGGCCACACCCCATTTTTTACTGGTTCGCTGGTAACTTCCGGCAGCAGTTCAGCAGTCGTATTGGTTTCAAGAGAAGGACGAGCGGGGGCGACTTGCTCGGTATCACCGAGCTTGCAGGCTCGCTCCAGCCAGAAAAGGCGGATGGAGAGTTGGGTGGCGAAGCGCTGGAGCTGCTCCACGTCATCACTGACCTGTAACGCGCCCCGGATGCAGTCTTGAGCCAACGCGGTGAGTTGTCCAATAGGCGCGGTCTGGCCGATTTCTTTGCTCATGAAAAAGCGCGCCCGCGTGGGCTGGCCAAGCGGGTAAACGAGGAGACATGAGGTCTTTTGTAAAAGCGCGCCGGAGGCTAATCGGCTCACCTCAAAGTTTGCAGGAAGCGTTTGATCCTTGTTCAGAAGCAGGATGTAAGCAGTGATCCGAGCCCCTGTCGCATGGTAGGCTAGGAGACGCTGAAGGTCTTCCGTCTGGGTTTCGGAAAGGAGCCTTTGGGGGTCGAGTAGAAAGATGTCGGGCTCAGTGTTCTCACTTAGACTGAGTAGTTCGGAGGAGATCGGCTCTAGTTTAACAGGCGCAGGTTTTTCAGGGGCAGCCAGCTTCGAACGTGGGATGAAGAGCTTGAAGGGATTGTTCGCGTTCTCCTCCGCAGGGTCAGGCAGCATTTCTGGCAGGAGCGCTCCACCCAATGGAGGTGCCAGCCGGGTGTCCCCTTCTGCGACCCAGGCGGGCAGCGGAAGTTCTTCCACATCACTGGCGGCACAGACGCGCAGGGGCTGGAATGGCGTCAATCCAACAACTGCAGTGAGGCCGAGGAGTCGGCAGTAATTGATCCGCGAGTTCATTCGGTTGATCCCTCTGAAGGTTGAGCTTCTGGGCCTGAGGGCGCTTCAACATCCCTCATGTTACGACGTGGTTGCGAGCGCACCAGCCCCAGACCCGAGTCGTCCAGGAAATCTTCTGCGCTCTGAGGCGGGATAATGTCCTCTTCCTTTTTCACCCCCTTCGCTCCTTGGCGAATGCGTTTGCCCAACTGGCTGATGCAGCCCTTGATCGCGCGGGCATGTTCGCCGTGCCAGAACTGAGTGCGCAGGGATTGCATGATTTTCTCAAGGCTTTTCTGAGGCAAGGCCTGCTCCAGCCCATAACCGACGCTCACCGCGAAGGATTTGGTCACTGGGTCGAGAACGAGAACGATGGCGTATTCGTTCAACCGACGATAGTCGCTGGTGCCCAATGCGGCTGTGTTCAAAAACCAAAAGGCGACTTCCGCCGACTTCAAGCCCGTTGGCAGAACTCCTATATAAAGAGAGACGAAAACCTGTGGGAATGTCCGCTCGAACTCTTCCAATAGCGCCTCTATATCTCGGCCATCCCTCAGACGAAGGCAATGCGCTGAATCCGTGACGCGCTCAAGTTGGACAGTTTTCCGTCCGAAGAGATCGTGCAACTGCCGCAGCTCAAAGTTACATGTTGAGCACTGGATTTCTGAATGACTCGAATCATTATTGCAACGAGGGCAGCGCATGAACGGAATAATGAGCGAGCCACAAATAAAATCAAGATTTCTTAATCAATTGGAAATGCGTCTTCTTTGTTACCTGGCGGACTCAGAAAAGGGTTTACATCTTCCTTCTAATATGGTTTTAAATAGGTTAAGCGCAAAAAATCCCACGGGATCATCCCCCAATCATCAACATCACCATGAAACTAGGTAACTACATTACACTTTTGGCCCTGCTAGGCGGCTTCACGAGCGTGTCGGCTGAGTCGCAGCGACTCCCTTATAGCGAGAAGGTTCCTATGAACCTCGCTAACAAGGCCATTCCCGGAACATCCATTGCCAGCAGTGCAGGCATCGGCACTCCAGAAAATCTTTTATCTGCCAGTGCTACTGACGTTACCTCATTGCAAAGTGGGAAGAGCGAAGCAGTCGTGAAGCTCGTAGGTGAGCACTTAGTGAACAACCTCCAGTTCATTAATGACGGTGCCGAAGGCAAAGTAATTGCCTCCTCAAGTCTTGACGAAAAAACATGGACTCCACTTGGACAAGTGCCTTTCACAGCCTCTACACGCTCGGTTCCTATTCGCTTTGCTAGTGTCGGAGCACGCTACATCAAGGTGAGTTTCGAGCTTACCAAAGGCAGCACCATTCGCTCCTTTGAAATCTACGGGGCTACGACGAATAAAGATTACAATTTCAGCGTCGGTGGCAAGTCGGAAGCTGCGGGTGCAGGCACCCCTCGCCCCATTTATGCTTTCCCCACGCCTGTCAATACGAACGAAGAAGACTTCAAGAAGAACAACTTCAAGTTCCCGAAAACCAAGGATCGTTATCGCACCATCATTTATGATCTGGGCGATGTTCGCACTATCAAGGAATTCTCCACCGCCTATTCATCCCGCCCTACCCGCTTGGAAGTGTTCGCTTTTGAGCAGCTTCCCGAGAAGAAAGACTGGAGAGGCAAGCTCACCTTTGACCCTGCCAATCTCGACAAGATGCAGCCCGTCGCCTCTGGCGAAGATTCGCGTGGCGTCGGTCACCTTTTGGTCAAGCCTGAAAAGCCCGTTAAGGCTCAGTATGTGGCCATGCGTTTTGAACCAAATTACAACCGCACTGGTGCTCACGCCAGCGTTGAAGAGGAATCTGCCATCTCTGGATTTGTCGCTAACGTCTTAGAGCCCTACACCTCCATCGTTAAGGAATTCGGCCTTGGTGGTCAATTCATCGTTGCGGGTGATACCCAGCAAATCGGTGATGCGGATGTGACTGAAGAAGAATTTGGAGTGTTCAGTATCGACATTCCTTTGAATGTTCTCTTTTCCTTCCTTCCCAACTTTAATGTCTCATCAGGCCCTTACAATGGGACTGGTGGCGGCGCTGGTGAAGGAACTGGCACAGGGCCAACGACGCTTGATCAGGAACAGTCTAACGCTGCCATCAATGCGCTGAACAGCTACTTCAGCAATCCGTCTTTCTCCGGCGGTGGCGGTGGCGGTGGCGCGGGCAACCCATTCCAAATTGCACCTGGATCAACGGTCACTGTCAAAGCAAATCCACCTACTAACGGTGGACCGCCGACCGTTACCGTGGTGGTGAGCCCCCCTGTCACGCCTGCTTCCCCTTAAGTTCGCGCTGATAGCCGTAATATTATTTCTTGGCCGCAGTGATTCCCACTGCGGCCTTTTTGTTCAAAGGAACAAGAGTGTCCGAGCTGATATTGAAGAAGCGCAACATGATGCCAAAGCCAGATTTGACACCTGATTCATCGGTCCCCAATATGCAGGTAATGCCTAACCCCCCCCGCTCTAGCGGCTCTCAGGGATTGTTTCTGCGATCCTTCAGACCCGTCTCTTGGCTTGCCCTCATCCTTTGTATTTGCTGCTCAGATGCAGGCTATACGCAAAATACGGATGCCAAACCTTCCACTCCACCTAAGCTCGGGGTTTATGTGAACACCTTGGGTATGAAGTTTCAGGAGATGCCGGGCACGCCTGTTCTGTTCTCCGTCTGGGAAACGCGAGTGGCTGACTTCGAGGCTTTCCTCAAGGATACGAATTACAACTGGTCCTTTAAGCCTCATTTCCCGCAAACGGCACAGCATCCCGTGGTCAATACCAACATCCAAGATGCACTCGCCTTTTGCGCTTGGTTGACGAAAAAAGAGCGCGCTTCAGGTCAACTCACAGATATTCAAGCCTACCGACTGCCAACGAATCGGGAGTGGGACGCTGCCGTAGGTCTTTCGGCTGGCCGCAGTAAAGTGGATCTGGCCATTACCCAAAAAGTTCAGGATGAGCGGGCTTTTCCGTGGGGAACGGAATGGCCACCCCCATCTGGAGCTGGCAATTTCAATTCCCTCGAAATCTCTGGCAGTGAAGATGGCTATGTTTACACCGCGCCAGTAGGGCAATTTTCCCCATCGCCAGAAGGCCTCTTCGACCTCGCCGGAAATGCGTGGGAATGGGCTTGGGATCAGGAGGTTAGAACTGATCCCGTGGGAACATTACGCGGAGGCTCCTGGATGTATTTCCGCAAAGAATCCCTATTGTCGAACTACCACTATCAAGTCCCTGTCGATCTCCGCACCGCGAGCATCGGCTTTCGCTGTGTGCTTGAGGATAAGCGTCGGAATGCCCTCTATTCCGCAAATGAAAGCAAGATGGTGGCTGAAACTGAAAAGGTGCGTCGTGATAAACTCATCAGTAAAACGGAGGTCAACGCTGAGGAAGTGGCCAAAATGCGTGAGCAGCTTAACGCAAAAACCACATTGGGAGGACAAAGCAATCTGCCAGATCCAGCCACGCTTAAGCCTGTCCGCTTGGGTCAGGTCTTCGTCAATGCCCTCGGCATGTCCTTCCGGCCCGTGGGCGATGCCCGTTGGCTGATGGGCGAACATGAAGTCCGCACTCAAGATTATCAGGCTATGCTGGACGCAACCCACAAGACTTGGGACCACAAGCCAACATTTGAAGTGAAGAGCACGCATCCCATCATCAACATCACCTGGCAGGATGCTAAGGATTACTGCAAGTGGCTGACCGAGAAGGATAGGGCCTCAAAATTGATTGGCGAGAACGACAGCTACCGTCTGCCCAGCGATGCCGAATGGAGTCTGGCGGCAGGTTTGACCAGCGAAAAGGGCGAGAGCATCGCTGACAAGAATTTGGCCAATAAGACGGACTATCCTTGGGGTAAGGAATGGCCGCCACCGACCGCGAGTGCAAACTTGGACAGCGGTCACATGACGAGTTATCAGGATAACTATTCTTACACCGCGCCCGTGGGTTCGTTCTCTCCAAACTCCTACCATATCTTCGACCTTGCGGGCAACGCCGCAGAATGGTGTGAGGACTCTTGGCCGGGGATCAGCGGAGAGCGCGTCGTTCGCGGCAGCTCCTGGCTCACCTCCGCCCAGGAGGCCATGTTCAGTTCCGCCAGACAGCACGTCCCAGAGCACACGACCCGCCCTGATCTGGGCTTCCGCTGCGTTCTCAGCGTGGGCGCGCCTTAGTCACTCATTCATCATCCAGCCGCCATGATGAAAAATAAAAACAGCAACGAACTACTGGATTCTCCGCTGGTTCCCCAAGCCTTCTTTTCAGCGCAGCGACTGATCATTTTCTTCATCGCAATAACGCTAGGCTCGCTAGCAGTCATCTTTGGAGCGCGCCCACTTTATCATGAATGGCAAAGAAGAACGGTGAATCAACTCGTGGCACAATCCGAGGCTCTTCTGGCTCAGGAGAAATATGGAGAAGCCTCCAACATTCTGATCAAAGCCTATCAGAAGGACAAGTCCTCCCCCTTGGTTCTGCGGTCCATTGCTAAGCTTTTAGGCTTGTCAAAAACAGATCAGGAGCGGGCTCTCTTCTTCTGGCGGGCGCTCCTAGACACAGGGGAAGCGACCTTGGAAGATCGCATGAACATGGGGCAAGTTTATACAGCCACGGGTCGCGTTGCTGAGGCTGCTGAAATTCTGAAAAACGTCCCTCGGGAAGATCGCTCAAAACGTGAGCCGATGGAGCTTGAGGCTGCTCTGATGAAGCTCCAAGGCCGGGGGGTGGAGGCGGACGCGCTCTTGCGTAGAGGGCTGGCGCTCGAACCGAACAACCTTGATGCCCAAATCAAGCTGGCCAAGCTCGACTTAAACAGCTCTTTCAATGAGGCGAACCAGAAGGCTCTCGGCACGCTTTGGACCATCGCCAGAGGTAACGGGTCGGAGGCGCTGGAGGCTCTGGACATCCTCGCCGCCGAATCCCCACTGACCGTTCAACAGACCGAGGAGTTACTCGTTCTCTCCGAGAAACACTTGAAAGTGAGCGAGCGACATCGCCTGCTCGCGCTCACTGCTTATCTCCGTCTGCATCCGCTGCAAAAAGCGGACCTCATCAAGAAAGAGACAGCGCGCCATGAAGGAATGTCCATTGAGGAATCGGCTGACTTTCTCGGGTGGCTGGACGGCTTGAATGAACATGGTCTGGTCCTGAGCTTCATCAAGCAAGAGAAGGCCTTGCGTGCGCCAGAACTCTTCACGGTTTATAGCAATGCTCTGGCCAGTGAAAACCGCTGGGCCGAGCTTCAAGAAATATTAAAGAGGAAAGCCGGTGCGCCCGTCAGCGGCATCGCCATCGCGTTGCTCAATGCCCGTTGTTCCAATGGCCTCGGGGAATCCGTCACGATCATACGCGGACATTTGTCTGACGCTCTCCACAAGGCAACGTTGGCGCGTAATACCCCTGCGGTGCTGCAAACAGCCCAGTTGGCAGATAAGTTGGGCTATAATGATATGGCTATTGAAGCCTTTCAAAGCCTCGCCAATCAGCCGCAATATCACCTGGCCATGCTGGAGCAAATCTACCGGATTCATATGAAACAACGCCTGAGTGATGAAATGCTAGCCACTCTCCAGGAAATCCTGAAAGCACGCCCCGAACAGCTCACTTATGCACTGACGAATGACTACCTGAAGCTCATCATCGGCATGGATATGGAGGAAGCGATGCTGGACTGTGAAGCCACTCAAGCGAGCGACCCACAGAGCAAACCACTGCGCCAGTTGTTGCTGGCCCTCTCAGCCTATCGTCGGTCAGATTTCCGGTTGGCCACGGTGCTAGCTTCGGGGCTGGATGCCACCAGCCTTTCTGCGGGGCAACGCGCGGTGCTCGCAGGTATTTTGAAAGCCTGTGGGGATGACCATCGTGCTTACGGACTCGCAGAGAAAGTGCCGACCTCACTTCTGCTGCCAGAAGAACTCGTCTTTCTCAAGAAAGCGCTCTGACTCTACTGCGGGCCTACCAAAAGAAACTTGGGAGCAATCGTGGCTACGAAGGCTTTGAGTTCTTCAAGGGCGATCATGGATTCCAGAGGTTCATCCACACCGACTTCACGCTCGCTGACGGGCATAAAGAAAGCTGCCTGTCCCCAGCGGTGATTGAGATTTCTGAAGATGGCATCGCGATAGCTGTAATAGTTGCTAGCCATGTAACTGGGGGTGCTCACGCCCTCGGCACCTTCATACCAGTAGAGGTTGATCCCCTTGAAACGAACAGTCACACCGGGCGTTTTTTCATAGTCGCGAAACACATACATGATCGCCACGTCGATGATCCGGCCGTTGTCCAGCGGCACGCTGATTTCATCCGTGCTGGAGATGATCCAGCCAGCATCGGGTAAGCATCTCGTTGGCTCATGCAGGGTCTTTTTGAGCTGGCCGCTAAGCACGAGCGTGGCGAGGATTTGGTGGGCTCCTGGCTTACCGTAATTTCGCCTCACCAGTTGCACGCCTTCATCGAAGTTTTGCCTCTCCTTGGCTGTCCAATCCAGCTCTTTGCTCACGTAGTCTCCGACGGTTTCAGGTAGCTCAGCACGCATTCCCAAGCCCGCGAAGACCTGCTTTTCAGGAGTAGTCCAGCACAGGAGCAATCCCACAGAAGCGATGCCCAACGCGCCGCCACAGAGCGTGGCCGTGTGCTTGATGTCGGAATCGCTTTCCGCTTCCGCTTCACGTTTATGATCTGAGGTCTTCTTCAGCTTGGCCTTGTTCCAGTGTTTCCCTTCCATGAGTGTCGCCAAGGCGAACATGCCTCCGAGTGCCACGCCAAACACCACAAAGCCCGCCAATAAATGGAAAGCGGACTCTTCCAGATGATCGCCGTTTTGATGGCCGACAGCAAACTCCGACCCAAACCAGAGGCTTCCGTAGGCCAGCATCAAAAGGCGGACCACATTCCCAAAAACGGCCATCGGCACTGCGCTCAAGAAAAGAACGAGTTTGGGGGCTGTGCGACGCAACGCTATGTGGCCATAGAGGGCGCTCACCATAATGAGAGAGTAAAGCGACCTCATACCGCTACAGGAATCAGATACTTCCAGTTTAAAGCGTGCGCCTTGCGCTAAGCCAGTGACGAGATCAGCTCCAGATTCCAACACTGAACCATTCCTAACGGTGTCCACGCCCAGAAGCCTGAGCAGCATAGCCGCAGCTTGCGCAGTAGGGATTTTCAACTGGGCCGCCATCAAATGATCCAAAGGGAAAAATGGCCACGCGAATATCAAGAAAAGCCAGGCAAAGAACAATACGGACATCCATCTCTTCCCCCCCAGCATGAGGATCAATCCAGCCGTGACTGCTTGAATGGCTGCAAACCCCAGATAACCCGTGTCCACCTTATAACCCAGCCAGAATATGACAGCCCCCGCAAAGATCCACGGTGCCCCCAACCACGAGCCTTCTACAGGCAACTTGACCCATTGCTCCTTTTTCCGGTAAACCAAGTAGCCGACAAGAAACGGGACGGCGAAACAGAACTGCCATTCCTCACTGACTGCAAGCACCCTCCCCCATCCAACCAAAACACTACTCCGTGGAAAGTCAGAAAACTGCCAATGTTGATAAGGCCAGAGGACAAAGAGAACCAGAAAAATACCAACTCCCACGCCCAATGCGAGCCATCGTGCCTTTTTCCCCTCATCATCTGCCACCTTCAACGCTTTGCCCATAAACTTGGAATGATAAGGAAATTCAATTCGCCAATCAAATGGCTTTTCTTATACTTGCCTGTGCGAATGATTCTCATGCAAACGGCAGTTGGAGACAAGCAAACAAATACCCACATCGGCTTCTGAGGCTGGGATTGCTTTGTCAGTGACGTTCGTAACAATATCCCTAGTCCCATAAGTGAACTCTTCCCAACCCAAAAGAATGCTCAAACCTATTCTCCAAGAACTGCAGGCTACGGGTGGAGATACGCAGAGAATCGCTCGCCCTGACCAAACGCAAAGGATCGTGGCCGAGCAGCCCCCAGAACATAAGCCACTAAACTATGAGCCCGTCGTAGCATCCCGTGAATTGGATCTCGCGCCCCTTTCACCCGCTGCGAATAAACGCCGGATTTATTACACCTTGCAGCAAGTGGCTATCTTTCTGGTCGCCACCACGCTCCTCTTTGGTTCGTTGAACTGGTGGTTCTATACCAAAATCAAAAGCGATTCTGAATCAAAGCTGGCCGCACTCGAAGAACGCCTCGCCACGATCAGCCTAGCTCCCACGCCCTTTCCTACAACACCGTCAGCCATCCCGGTGACCTCTGAAAAGCTGGTCTCCGTCGAAGATCTCCATCAATCAGAAGAAGCCCTCAAAGCGACAGCCTCCGAGACTCAAGCCCAAGTCCTGGGCGCGCTCAGACGCCTCACGGAAATGGAGGCGAAGACGAAGCAGAACACTTGGGGCATCGAAGACCTCACCGCATCCACTGCCGCTGTGAAGAAGGATTTGGCGGCACTTGCTGAAAAGCCCAAGGCCTTGCCGTCCCCACCTCCAGTCGTGGTCCCAGATACAGGTGCGGAGCGTGCCCCTGTCACTCCCACGCAATCGGAGTTGGTGCTTCTGAAGGAGCGTAATCGGCTGACGGAACTCGCGGATGAAGCCATCGCGACGGGGAAACGGGAACCCTATAATCGGCTCTGGGAAGCTTTTGATGACCCCCGGCTGGCTCCCCTGATCCACGCGGCCAGAGCTGAAATCCTGCGCGTGCAGAACTTCTATCTCTCAGGTTCGCGATTGCAGAAGTTCGACATCCCTGTCGCCGAGTTATTCCCAGCTACACCCACGTTGAAAGACACCCAACTCAGCGACGATCAAGTCATAGGACTGCTGGGTGATGCGACGAAGGACTGGCCGATCCGTGTAAAATCAGCCTGGTTGCTGGGACAACGACGTTCGACTCGATCTGGTGAGGCCTTGGTCAAAGCCATCACGGAAGACCCAAACCTCGATGTGGTGAAAGAAGCTACGTTCAGCCTTGAACAGATGACGGGCTTCCACGCGAAGATTTTTGAGCCAAAGCAGGTTGAGGAATTCTGGAAGAATTTCACAGCCAAGCAGCCCCCGAAGGTGGAGGAAGAGTCCAAGACCGAGCCGAAAAATCAAAAGAAGGAAGCTGCTAAACCAGCCGCAGCGGGGAAAAAATCCTCGCCCTAAAGCTGCCTCAGTGACTAAGGTTTGTCATTGAGTGCCGCACTCCTTGTGCTAAGACACCGCGTCATGCGCCACTCAATCTTTTATCTTCTGGTCTCCCTCATTTCTACCTCTGGCCTCGCTTTGAGTGCTGTTGCGCCTGCGAAAATGGCGAAGCCGGACTTCAACAAACAGATCAAGCCCATCCTGGAAGCCGCGTGCGTCCATTGTCACAACGACAAGGAACACAAAGCGGACTTCAAAATCACCACGCTCGAAGAAGCGAAGAATGGTGGCGGGAAAACACCCGGTATCGTGCCCGGTTCACCGGAGAAGAGCCCCGTCTATACCAGCACCATTCTTCCCGCTGATGACGATGATGTGATGCCCCCGAAGAAGGAAGGGAAGCTTAGTGCCGAGCAGAGTGATTTGATCAAAGCCTGGATCGCCACAGGAGCGGAATGGCCCGCAGGACTTAAGCTGGAACAGAAGCCGCGCATCAGCTTCGAGAAGCACATTCAGCCGATCTTGGAAGAGAACTGTATCTCCTGCCATGACGAGAAGAAGCACAAGGGCGACCTCGTCTTGGTGACCAAAAAGCAGGCGTTCACCACCGGTGAGCACCAGCCGAGCATCCTGCCGTTTGATACAGCGAAGAGTGCCTTGTATCTCTCCACTTCCCTCGCTGCTGATAATGACGATCTGATGCCGCCGAAGAAGAGCAGTGGCCCCTTGGCCAAGGATAAGATCGAGATGTTGCGCGCTTGGATTGAACAAGGCGCGGTCTGGCCCGAGGGCATCACGCTCAAGGCCAAAGAAAAGACAGCCGTGGTCGCGGAGAACCCGGACAACTTGGAACTCGTGAAGAAGATTCACGACTTCATCGTTCAGACCTCGAAAGAGAAGGCTGAAGGAGAAATGAAGAACTACGACGCTCAGGTTCCGAAGACCAAAGTCCCCTACTCCATGATCGCCATTAAAAGCGGTGAGTTCCTCATGGGAAGCCCTGACTCCGAAGCCAAGCGCAAGGAAGATGAAGGCCCGCAAGTGAAGGTGAAAGTGAAGCCTTTCTGGATGGGTAAATGCGAAGTCACTTGGGATGAATACCTGCCGTTCATGATCACCGATATTGGCCGGAACAAGAACGGTTCCAAGCAGAAGCCGAACCCTGCTGATGGCATCGCTGATGTGATTACGCAACCCACCACGCCTTACACAGAGATGAGTTTCGGCATGGGCACCGACGGCTATCCCGCCATTTGCATGACGCAACACGCGGCCAATAAATATTGCCAATGGCTCAGTGCGCAGACGGGACACTTCTATCGTCTCCCCACCGAACAGGAATGGGAATACGCTGCCCGCGCTGGCACCACGACCGCTTACTACTTCGGCGATGACGCGGCTCAGTTGAAGGATTACGAGTGGTATTACGAGAACGCTCCGAACTTCCAATACTCGGTCGTGGGCAAGAAGAAGCCCAATCCGTGGGGCCTCTATGACATCCTCGGCAACGTCTGCGAATGGACTATTGATCAATACCAACCGGACTATTACAAGAACCTAGCCAAGCTGGGCGACAAAGCCTCCGGCTTCTGGGTTAAATCAAAAACTCCCTACCCGCACACCGCTCGTGGCGGTTCCTACGATGACGATGCGCCCGCCCTCCGCGTCTCCTCGCGTCGTGGATCGAATGCCGACTGGAAGCAGCAAGACCCCCAGCTCCCGAAGAGCATCTGGTATCTCACCGACGCAAAGTTCCTCGGCTTCCGCATCATCCGAACCTTGGAGATTCCGACGGCAGAGGAGATGTTCTACTACTGGAACAATGGGGTGGAGAAGGAGTAGGCTGAGCCATTGCGGAGCAGGGAACCTCTGTTATCTTGAACCCATGAATACGACACGTTTCATCCACTGGCGCGACGGGGATATGTGGCTTGGCTATCTGGAGGAGTTTCCTGATTATTGGACGCAGGGCGAAACAATGGATGAACTTAAACTCCAGCTCCGTGATCTGTTCAACGACTTGAGCGCTGGGTTGATTCCTTGCGCGAGACAGTCAGCAGAGTTGGAACTGGTTTAAGCATCCGTTGTCGGCATGAAACAACGTGACCTGATCAAAAAGCTCGAAGTCATCGGCAGCGTGCTTATTCGTCATGGCGGCAATCACGACTGGTATCAAAACCCTGAAACCAAGATTTGCCAGCCCGTGCCTCGGCATCGCGAGATCAAGGAACATCTCGCCAAGCACATCATCAAATTGCTCAGCAATCCCAAAGAATGATGGGCAAATGCACCTTGGGTTTAGCCGTATCTTTGGTCACTCTGTTGCTCACAGTAACTTACGCTGAAGAAACCCAGCGCCGCACCTACTCCCATCCCTGCATGGGCACGGTGTTCTACATCACGCTCTACTCCGATGACGCCAATGCCTCGCAGAAGGCCGTAGATGAAGCCTTTCAGCGGATCGAAGCCATTAACCAAGCGGCCTCTGACTATCTGCCTGAGAGCGAGTTAAGCCGCTTCAACCGTGCGCCAACAAACGAAGCCGTTCATGTCAGCGATGATCTCTATCGGCTCATCGCGCTTTCCCTGAAGACCTCGGAACTCACCAGTGGGGCCTTCGACATCACCGCGATGTATTCAGTGCAACTTTGGCGGCGAGCCAAGCGTCAGCATCGAGCTCCCACGCCGGAGCAAGTCACTCATGCCGTCGCGTTGACGGATTGGCGGGCGTTGCAGCTTGATGAAGTCCACCACACGGTGACCAAAACGAAGCCGGAGCTGATGATTGACCTCGGCGGGATCGGCAAAGGTTATGCCGCGCACGAAGCGCTGCTAGTGCTCAAACAACACGGTATCACGACGGCGCTCGTCGCGGGCAGCGGCGACTTGGCCATCGGCGATCCACCGCCGGCCAAGACCGGATGGGACGTGGCATTGCGCACATTCGAGAAGCCTGAAGAGAAGGATCGTCTGCTCCATGTGACTCTTCATAACTGCGGCTGCTCCACCTCCGGTGATCTGCATCAGTTCTTGGAACTGGATGGCGTGCGTTACTCCCATATCATCGACCCGAAGACCGGGCTTGGTTTGACCAATCACATCGCCTGCACCGTCATCGCGCCAGATGCCGCCTGGAGTGATGCTCTGGACACGCCAATGTGTGTGCTCGGAGTGGAGGCGGGATTGAAGGTGATCGAATCCCAACCGCAGACTTCCGCACGGTTCGTGATGCTTCAGGCAGATGGCACGATCATCTCCACGACGAGCGCCAACTTCCCTGTGACCGAGAAGTGATAAAAGCCCATTAGCGTCGCGGCACTAATGCTGCTACTCCATGAGCCAACCACATCATGGCGCTTCGGAAAGTCTATCTCGGCATTGCCGGGCTCATCCTCATCATCCTCGGTTCCACGGCGTTCTATTGCGCAGCGGGCTGGCCGTTCATTGACTCGCTTTTCATGGTGGTCATCACCGTCTTTGGAGTCGGCTACGGCGAGGTGCATCCGCTGGATACGGTGGGCTTGAAGGTCTTCACCATGATCGTCATTGTGGCGGGGTCATCCGCTGTGGTTTATATCTTTGGTGGCTTCGTCCGGCTCGTCACCGAAGGGGAAATTCAACGCACACTGGGCAAGCTTAAACTCAAACGCACCATGGAAGAAATTACTAATCATGCCATCGTCTGCGGTTACGGCCGCATTGGCCAAATCCTCGCTCATGAACTGGCCGAGGCCAAGTTCCCCTTCGTCGTCGTGGACCTAGACCCGGAGCGCATCGCCAGTGCGGAAGCCCACGGCTACCTTTGTGTGCGAGGCAGCGCGACGGAGGAAGACTGCCTCCTCAGCGCGGGCATCGAGCGTGCGAAAGTCCTCGCGACCGTGCTACCGCAGGACACGCTGAATGTTTTCATCACGCTGACCGCGCGGAATCTGAACCGCTCCATCCGCATCATGGCGCGTGGGGAGCATCCCTCCACGGAGAAGAAACTGAAGCAAGCGGGCGCGGATGAAGTGGTGCTGCCGGCATCCATCGGCGGGCATCGAATCGCGAACAGCATCATCCGGCCCTCCGTTATGCAGTTCCTCACGGATGCTAAAGGGCTCGTGGGCCATGACTTGAAATACCTCGGCCTTGAAGTGGATGAACTGACCATCGCGCACGACGCGAGCTTTGAAGGAAAATCAGTCCACGACATTCAGAAGCAGCTCAAGGCCGCGCTGCTCGTGATCGCCTTGAAGCAGGCGGATGGCCGCGTCATGCGTGAGCACTTTGAAAATCACCGCATGAGAGAAGGGGACGCGCTAGTGGTGCTGGGGCGCTCATCAGACCTCAGCCGAATGATGGATAAGGAGCAGATGGTGCGCACGGAGTTGCTGTGAGCGGCAGCTCATCCAAAGGTAGCAGCCGACGTGAGAAGGCTCTGATGTTCATCCAAGGACATTCAAGGCGAGAAGTAATACGGTCGTTACTTGTTCGTGCGGCCAGCGGTGCGAACAAGGTGGGATTGATTTACACTCCTGCTATTGGCTGTTATTTGCCGTTAGTTTGAACCTCCTTACGTCGGCTGCTACTCAAGACAGGCTCGACTCATCACTCCATTGCCTGAATCGCTAGCTCTGCCGCGTTACCTTGAGCCGAGAGAAGTGCCACCTCCAGACATGCGGTCTTGGTTGATTCACTCATCATCAACACCCGCAACTTCTCCGCCACTCGTTCACCCGTGAACTGTCGCGGCGACAACCAATCCCCCACCCCGAGCTGCTGAAGACGATGCGCGTTATCCGGTTGATCATGGGCCATCGGCATCACGAGTTGCGGCACGCCAGCAACCAAAGCTTGCGACAGCGTGCCGATGCCGCCGTGATGAACGAGCACGCTCACTCGCGGCAACAACTGACTGAACGGCAGATAGGCAAAATGCCGCGCCCATGAGGGCAAGGGCGAAGGCACTTGCGCTGCGTATCGCGTGCCGAGCAAGGCCCGACAGCCCAGCTTTTCACACGCTGCCAGCCCCGCTTTGAAGAAGTCTTTCGCTTGGGTGTTGCCCGTTCCTGGCGCGAATAGAATGGGCTTCTCCCCAGCGGTTAGGAAGTCTTCCAACTCAGGTGGCAGAGTGAAATGCCCGCGTAAATCCTCAAGCGGAAAGCCCGCCTGCACTAAATTCTCCGGCCAATCCGGTTGCCTCGCAGCGAACCAATCAGGGAACAGCGCGAGGTTCCCATCGGGCGAATGTTGCCAGTCCGACATGAACCGAAGCGGCGGCGCGATCCCTTCCCGCTTCATCAACGGGAGCAGATGGCGCATCATGATCCGCTCCGGTGGATTCGGCATCGCGAGCAGCATCTTTCGCATCCACAAAGGCAGTCGCTTCATCCATGAGGTGCCGTTGAGCAGGATCGGAAAATCATGCGCGCTGAGCATAGCTGCGGGCTGGAGATGAACGGTGATGAGTCGCGCGCCGGACTTCTCCCGCGCCATTCGTGCGGCGACATTATGAAACGGGGCCACGAGAATGGATGTCTGCTTGGCCAGATGCTCCATGATGCCGCGATAGATCGGCTCCGCGCTCCGGCCTGCGATGTCGAACACCGCTGCCGTGCCCCGGATCGGCTTCCATAGATGCGGGTGATTCAGGAACTCATCAAACAACGCCTCATCCCCCACGCCGACGAACGCCAAGCCCGCGCCCTCCACGAACTCGCGGAACTGCGGCACCGTCATCAGCGTGACTTCATGGCCGCGCGCTTGAAGCCGTTTGCCCAGCCAGATGAACGGGTTCACATCCCCGCCGCTGCCATAGGGAAGAAGGAGATAATGGGCCATGAACGTAGAAACGCAGTTGGGCTCAGGCAGCAAGGGACATCACTCACTCAGACCGCTTCATCCCGTTCGCTTCCGCCATCCAGTCCACGATCTTCTCAAACGGCCCCTTCTTGATGTTGCTGCGATCATACTGACCGCGAAGCCGCAGAGCATAGATTTCCAAGGCGGCGTCCGCATCGTCCGCCTGTTTCGCAACGCTGAAATAAGTGCCCGCCAGCCAAGTGCTCTTCGGGTGCTTCGCCAGCAGCTTGTCCGCGCCGGAGCGGATCTTCGCCCAGTCCAGCCTTTTGGAAGTGAAGACCTTATCCTCTTTCTCACTCAGATACTCGTCATTCAGCCAAACCAGCGCCACACTCGCATAGACCTCATCCTGCTTCGGTTGCGGTAGCTTCGCGGTCGCGTGCTTCAGCCAATCCTCCGCATCCTCGGGCTGCCCATACCAGCGGGGCAGCAGTAGGGTGCCCACTTTAGCATAGAGTGGTCCGTAGTCAGGGAACTTCGTGATGGCCTGCTCCCCAGTCTTCACCACCAGTTCCCGCGTCGCGCCCTGACCCATCAGCAGAGTAAGCTTCTGCACCCAACCGAGCGGACTGTTTTCGATTTTCGGGTGCTTTTGGATAAACTCTTGGGCCTTCTCCAGTCGCTCATGGAAAAGCTTCGCGCCCTCATCGGTAATCGTGCTCGCATAACCGGATCCCCGCGCATCCCAGGCCCAAGCCGTCATCGTGGAAACCCAGGCGGCCAGCGCCGTCTCAGAAGCGGGGTTCAGCTTCATCCATTCCTCAATGTCCAGCAGGGTCGCCGGTCGATCATCCACCGTGCCGCAGATCCCCGACTGAAAAAGAGTCAACGCCCAAGCGCTCGTCTCCAAGCGCACCGCCCCCGTGTGAAGCCGCGCGGCCTCAGCTTCCAGCGCAGTGTAGTCCTTGGTTTCCATCCACTCCCTGACCTTGGTGAGGTAAGCCTGATTGATGATCGAGTCTGGCCGCTGCGTCGCCACCTGTGGCTTGCCGAGAAACACCAGCGCCTGCTTTTTCCAAGCTTCTTTCTGCTCCGTGTCAGCGGCCGGGAGCCTTGCGATCAAGGCCGAAGCCAGCATCAGGAGAAGCGAACGTGCAAAGAACGAAGCGGTGAGAGGAGTTGGAAGCATGACGAAGTGACGTGAGATTTTTAAGGGGCGGCGGCTACAAGTCTTCATCCCCATCGCTGTCGCCTGCTTTACGACCGCGCAGCTTGGCTTCGATGAAGGCATCCAGATCGCCATCCATGACGGCGGCGACGTTGCCGGTCTTCTCTCCAGTGCGGTGGTCTTTCACCATCTGGTAGGGCTGGAAGACGTAGCTGCGAATCTGGCTGCCCCAGGCGACTTCGCCTTTCTCGCCGTAGGTGCGCTCCATCTCGGACTTCTTTTTGTCCTCTTCGATCTGGTAGAGCTTCGCCTTAAGCATCTGCATGGCCATCTCACGGTTCTTCCCCTGACTGCGCTGGACCTGACAGTTCACGATGACGCCGGTGGGCATGTGGATGAGGCGCACAGCGGTCTCCACTTTATTTACGTTCTGCCCGCCCTTACCACCGGAGCGGTAGGTCTCGAACTTGATGTCCGCTTCGTTCAATTCAATGCCGTCGTCCTCTTCGATCTCGGGGACGACATCGAGGTTCGCGAAGCTGGTGTGGCGTTTCTTCGCGGAGTCAAAGGGGCTGATGCGGACGAGGCGATGCACGCCGCGCTCGCAGTTGAGTTTGCCAAAAGCGTAGTCGCCCGTGACGTGCAAGGTGGCGCTGCGGACGCCGACTTCATCCCCAGCGGCGTAATCCACCATCTCCGTCTTGTAGCCGGAGCGCTCGCTCCATCGGGTGAACATGCGCAGGAGCATGTCCGCCCAGTCACAGGATTCCGTGCCGCCTGCGCCGCAGTGAATGGTGATGAAGGCTCCGTTTTTATCGTATTCGCCGCTGAGCATGATGGTCAGCTCAAAGTCGCTGATGCCTTTGTTGAAAGCGGCGTATTCCTTCTCCACTTCTTTCCAAGAGGCCGCGTCGTCCTCGTGCTCCGCGATTTCACCGAGGACAAAGAAGTCCTCCAGGCGGCTTTCAAGGGCCTCCAGCGGTTGGATCTTGTTCTTGAAGCCGTTGATGCGGTCGATGACCTTTCGGGCATTGTCCGGCTTGTCCCAGAAGTCGGGAGCGGTGAGCATTTCCTCGTGCTCAGCAAGTTTTGATTTCAAGGTGGGGACGTCAAAGATACCTCCGGAGCGCGCCGAGGCGGCCCTTCAGAGCCTCCGTGTCAAAGGCTTGCATGCTGGTGATGACGGTCTTGCTGTTGTCCATACTTCAGACTTAGAACGTGTGTGGGGTGAAGCAAGGAAGTTTTCAGTGTTCAGGTTTCAGTGTTCAGCTTATGCAGAGACATTCAATGGCCGTTCATGCTGAAACCTGAACACTGAAACCTGAAACCTCCTCCGTGGAAAAGACCCCCGCCATCCTCCTCAACCGCCACCGCCTCACGGAGACGAGTTTGATCGTGCATTGGTGCTCGGCAGAGTTCGGCCTTTTCAAGACGGTGGCGAAGGGAGCACTGAGGCCGAAGTCGCCGTTCGCGGGACGGCTGGATTTGTTTGTGACCTGTGAAGTGGTCTTCGTGCGGAGCAAGCAAAGCGATCTCCACGCGCTGAAGGAGGTGCATCTGACAGAGCCGCGCATGAACCTACGCGGTGCCTACTCGCGGGTCATCGCCGCATCGTATTTCGGGGAGCTACTGGAGATGGTCGCGGAGAAGGAGACGCCGCTGCCGGAGGTGTATGATTTGCTGAGGCTGGCGCTGGATCACCTGAACGGCCACGATCCGACGGAGAAGCTGGTGTATCGTTTTGAGAGCCGCCTCTGTGAACTGCTAGGGCTGGGAACATCGCCGAAGGGCGGGGCGGCCTTGTTGACGGAGGTGTTCCACCGCAGGCTACCCCCTCAACGTGAATCAGTTTTCACAGAACTTGCTCGCGGTAGGCATTGAATTAGCTTGAACGTCCAAGCTGGGGTGTTATTCCCCACTCCATACACCACTCCCGTGTCGTCAAATGCCTCCTGATCAAGAACCCCCGCCGCCAGTGAATGCTGAGCCCTTGGATGCCGCTCTGCAAGGGGCCGTAACCGCCGTTGATGAAGCCCGCAAAGCCAGCGCTGAAGACGCTGCGAAAGCTCCACAACTGGTCAAAGCGCTTCAGACCCTCGCGGGTTGGTATTCGGATGCGGGCGACTTTGAAAAGTCCGAAGCCCACTATTTGGAAGCCATCGAGACCGGCCTGAAAGCCTCTGTCCCGACTGAAAAAATGGCCAGCCTGCGCGCCGGATTGGCCGCGCTTTATGACTTCAATGGCCGCGAAGAATCTGCCATCCCGATCTACGAAACGGCGATTCAAGATTATCAGGAGCTTAAGCCGCCCCAGCCGCTGGAAGCTGCGCGACTCCACAATAATCTCGCGATGATTTACAAGAATCTGAAGCGTAATCCTTTGGCCGAGCAGCATTACCTCGCCGCAGTGGAGATTTTTGAAAAAGCCTACGGTCGTAATGTGGATCAGGTGGCCACGCTTTATAACAACCTCGGCAGCCTTTATTACACCGCAGGCTTCGCGGAGCAGTCCAAAGAGATGCACCTGGAAGCGCTAGAGATTAGGACGGAAATCTACGGTCCAAACCATCGGGACGTGGCCCAGAGCTACTGTAATCTGGCCGCTGCCTGCTACGAGCTGAACGATCAGCCAGGCGTGGAAGAGAACTTCGACCACTCGCTGGACATCTTTGAAAAGCTCCTTCCCGAAGAGAAGGAAAGCTATCAGGACATCGTCAATGACTATCTCGCCGTGCTGGAATCGGTGGAGAATGATACGAAGGCGAAGGCTGTGAAGGAGCGCGCGGGGAAGTTTGTTGAACTCTGATTCGATCATCGGCATCGAACGATTGATCCCATACTCTTTGCGTCTTCGCAGCTTTGCATGAGACTCATGGACGGGTGACGATATCGTCACGCCACTTAAGTTTCTCAATCCACCGTAGGATGCAAATTCAGAAAGGCTCACTGAATGAAATGGATGATCGTGACTGATACGTTCCCGCCGGACATCAACGGCGTCGCACGCACCTTACAAACTCTCTCCCTGGGTTTGGCTAAGCGCGGCCATGAAGTGACGGTCATCACGACCGCGGATGGCGCAGCCGCTGAGAACGCACGCTCTGGAGTCAAAGTCACCGCGCTCAGTGCCCTTCCCGTGCCCGGCTACGACGGCATCCGCGTGGGCCTTTGCACGAAACGCCACATGCGTAAACTCATCCGCCAGCACCAGCCAGATGCGCTTTATGTGGCGGTGGAAACCATCATGGGCGTGAACGCCATCCGCGCCGCGCGCGACTGTGGAGTCGGCGTCGTTTCAGGCTTTCACACGAACTTCCACAGCTACACCAACGACTACCGGATGCCGCTGATGAAGAACCTCATCGCAAGGTATCTGCGCTACGTTCATAACCGCACCGCACGCACGCTCACGCCATCAGAGAGCACCGCCGGACAACTCCGCGCTTTAGGCGTGCAGAACGTCGGCGTTCTCGGTCGCGGTGTGGATACCAGCTTGTTCAATCCGCAGCGTCGCGATCCCGCCCTACGCCGTGAATGGAACATCGGCGATGACGCACCTGTGGCCTTGTTTGTCGGGCGCATCGCGGCGGAGAAGAATCTTCCACTGGCCGTGAAAGCCTTCCAACAAATCATAAAGCAGAACCCAGCGGCCCGCTGTGTCTTCGTCGGCGATGGCCCGCTGGCCAAGGCTTTGAAGAGCCAGCACACTCAGTTCATTCATGCAGGAGCGCGACGCGGTGAAGACCTCGCGAGGCACTATGCGAGCGCGGATATTTTCGTTTTTCCAAGCCTCACCGAAACCTTCGGCAACGTCCTCACCGAAGCCCTCGCCAGTCGCTTGGTCACCGTCAGCTTTGACTACGCTGCCGCTCATCAATTCGTCACCGATGGCACGAACGGCTTCATCGCACCGATGGCGGATGAAGCCGCGTTTCTTCAATCCTGCACCGAGGCCACCGCGCGCTGGAATGAGCCAGCCCTGCGTGATGCCGCTCTCGCCACCGCGCAGAAACTCTCCTGGGAAGCCATCATCGAGCAGTTCGAGCAAGAGCTAACCGATGCTTCCCGATCCCTTCTCACATCAGCCAGCCACCCGACTCCACCATGAAACGAAAACTACGCTTCAAGACCATCTTCATCTCCGATGTCCACCTCGGCGCACCGGAATGTAAAGCCGCTCAGGCCAGCCATTTCCTCAAAAACTGCCTGTGCGAAAAACTCGTCATGAACGGCGACATCATCGACGCCTGGGCACTGGCGCGCTCCGGGAAATGGACGAAGGCGCACACTAATTTCGTGCGCACCGTGCTGAAGAAAATGGAGAAGGAGAACACCGAGGTCATCTACCTTCGCGGCAATCATGACGACGTGCTCGAACGCTTCCTGCCGCTCAGCATCGACAATCTGCACATCGTTGACGAGCACATTCATGAGTCGCCACACGGGAAATACCTCGTGGTGCATGGTGATGGCTTTGATCACGTCACCACCAATCATAAATGGATGGCCCACCTCGGCGCTCACGGTTACAACACGCTGCTGCTCGTGAACCGTTACTACAACGCCTACCGTCACTGGCGCGGCAAGGAAGCGTTCTCTTTCGCCAAATGGGTCAAGGCGCGCGTCAAAGGCGCGGTGAGCTTCGTCGGTAAGTATGAAGAACAGCTTCAGGGGCTCGCTCATCAGCGTGGCTGCAACGGCATCATCTGCGGCCACATCCACACGCCCGCTGACAAACAGGTTGGCGATGTTCATTATCTGAACTCCGGCGACTGGGTGGAGTCCTTGACCGCCATCGTCGAGCACTTGGATCGCACCTTTGAAGTCATCACTTATGCCGACTTCTGTGCCCGCGCCAATCGCGAGCCGAAGGGCCTGCGACTCCCGAATGCTGAAGAGGGTGATGCCGATGAACCTGAGGAGGACATTGAAGCAACGATCAAGGCGTGATCAATCAATGTTACTGCGCCTCACGAAAGTAGCAGCCGACGTGAGGAGGCTCTGATGCTTATCGACTGACGTTAAAGCCACGGAAGAGCAATCGTCGTTTCTTGTTCGCGTGGCTGGCGGAGCGAACAGAAAGATTCGACGCCTCTCAGCCATTGATCGTCATGAGAAATAAGTTTGAGCCTCCTCACGTCGGCTACTACGTGAGCCTTGTCAGATTGGCATCCCGAGGGACGAGCCAGCCTGAACTACTTCGCTGCCAATGCCCCCAAAGCCAAGGCCCCCAGTATTCCCGCTTCATCGCCGAGGCCCGGTGGCACGATGTATTCCGCCACATGACGCAGCAGTTCATCCGTCTGAAGATAGCCGTTCAACTGGCGCAGCACCTCGCGATGAATCTTGGGAAACAGATGTGCCTGATGCATCACGCCACCGCCGAGAATGATCCGCTGCGGTGACAGCACCGTGATCAAGTTCACCAAGCCGCTGGCCAGGATGCTGGCGAATTCATCCCAGCATTCGTGGTCTTCCGCGAAGGTTCCCGCAGGTGCGCCCCAGCGCTTTTCTATCGCCGGCCCGCAGATGTAGCCTTCCAGACAGTTCTCGTGAAACGGACAGGTGCCTAGAGGATGCTGCGCGTTCGTTGCGGGAAGCGGCACCAGCAGATGGCCCATTTCAGGATGCAACATCCCATGAACCAGCTTCCCATCCACCAAGGCTCCACCGCCTATGCCGGTGCCGATGGTGATATAAACGAGGGAGTCCATCCCTTGCCCTGCGCCCCAAAGATGCTCGCCTAAAGCCGCCGCGTTCACATCCGTATCAAAGCCCATCGGCACACCGAAACGCTCGCGCAATGGCCCCAATAAATCGGCGTTGGTCCAGCCCGGTTTCGGCGTGGTCGTGATGAATCCGTAGGTGGAGCTGCCTGCGCGAAGATCGATCGGTCCAAAGGAACCGACGCCCATCGCGGCGAACGGGCCGTGTTCTTGAACGGCTTGCTCAAAGAACGCCACCACGCCACGCAAGGTCTCTGCGGGGGTCGTTGTGGGAATGCGCGCGGATGAACGCAGATCCCCCGGCCCGGTGCCGACTGAGCAGTTGAACTTCGTGCCGCCCGCTTCGATGGCGGCAATGAGGGCCTTGCTCATAGCGAGCGCGAATCCTTCAAGCCCAGCTCCGCATAGATCTCACGCGTGGCCTTGCTCTTGTTCAAGGTGTAGAAGTGGAAGCCGTCCACATCGTTGTCTAGCAAGTCCGCGCACTGCTGCGTCGCGTAGTGAATGCCCACGCGCTCGACCGAAGACTCATCATTGCCACAGCGGGCGATGGCCTTCAGGAGCTTCGCCGGATAACGGGCTCCCGCCGCCAGCTCTGCCATGCGCTTCATACCGCTGGCGCTGGTGATGGGCATGATGCCGGCGATGATCGGCACCTTGATTCCGGCGAGCTGGCAGCGCTCGCGGAAGTCTATGAAGTCGTGGTTATCAAAGAAGAGCTGCGTGCAAATGTAGTCCGCACCGGCGTCCACCTTCGCCTTCAGATGATCCATTTCATCAAGGCGATTCGGTGTCGCGGGATGGCCCTCAGGGAAGCCCGCCACGCCGATTCCAAAGCCGCGCGAGTCGGGATGGCCTTTGAAGTTGCGGATGAATTTCACGAGGTCTGCCGCGTGCTGAAAGGCGTCGTTAGCGCGAACATAATCGGTGAGGTTCTTCGGTGGATCACCGCCCAGCGCGAGGATGTTGCTCACACCAGCGGCAGCGTATCGTTCCAGGATCGCCGCGATGTCCGCCTCACTGTGGCAAACGCAAGTCAGGTGAGGAATCGGGTCCAGCGTGGTGGTTTGTTTGATGCGCACCACGAGGTCATGCGTCAGCTCGCGCGTGGTTCCGCCAGCGCCGTAGGTCACGCTCACGAAGTCCGGTTTATAAGCCTCCAGCTCGCGAATGGTCTCCAGCAGCGCGTCCGCACCTTCCGTGGTTTTCGGCGGGAAGAACTCAAAGGAGAAGGTCGGTCGGCGCTGGGCAAAGATGTCGCGGATGTGCATGGCGGATGATTTAAGCAGAGTTCGCGGAGCTGGCAGCAAAAAAAGTAGCCCAGGCATTCAGACTGTGGGCAGAGCGGGCATCCTGCCTGTTTTTGACTGAACATGCTGGAAGCATGTCCTACCCACAGGCAGGATGCCTGTGCTACTGCTTGCGCTACTGCTCAATCAGGCGCATGTATCGCGCCCTTTTCCCATCATGCTCGCACTCGACAACCTCGGCATCTCCTTCGGCGCACGTCGCCTCTTCAGCGGTCTCAACTTCACCGTGCGCGCTGGCGAGCGCGTGGCGCTGGCTGGTCCGAACGGCGCGGGCAAGAGCACGTTGATGAAGATCATCGCTGGACTCACGCAGATTGATGAAGGCCGCATCAACAAGGCGAAGAGCGTGGCCATTGGCTACCTGCCGCAGGAGGGCGTGGAGATCAAAGGCCGCACGCTGATGGCTGAGGGCGAGTCCGCGTTTGCGGATGCGATGGAGCTTCAGGAGCAGTTTGATGAGGTCAGCGAATCCCTTGGCC
>JANYJH010000362.1 GCA_025361865.1 Phragmitibacter sp. | reverse complement strand
TACGAATTACATGCTGCAAATCCTCGGCGCACTCGGCGCTGAAGTGGAGCGCGCCAGCGGAACCATGCACGTCAAAGCGGAGAAGATTCACTCCGATGCTCCCTATGATCTCGTGCGGAAAATGCGCGCGTCCGTCTGCGTCATGGGGCCGCTCACAGGCCGCTTACGCAAGGCCACCGTCTCCATGCCCGGAGGCTGTATCATTGGCGATCGGCCCGTTGACCTGCATTTGAAAGGTCTCGAATACCTCGGCGCGACCGTGAACATGGAAGGCGGGAACATCCACATTGAAGCCACCAAGCCGCTCAAGGGCTGCACCATGAATCTGCTCGGTAAATTCGGCTCCACCGTGCTGGGAACCGACAACGTCATGATGGCGGCCGTTTTGACCAAAGGCACCACGATCATCGAAGGAGCTGCCGCCGAGCCAGAAGTCGAAGACCTCGCGCATTTCCTCATCAAGATGGGCGCGAAGATCGAAGGCGCAGGCACCACCCGGATCGTCATCGAAGGCGTGAAGGAACTGCACGGAGCGGAACACACCGTCATCCCGGATCGCATCGAAGCCGGAACGTTCCTCGTCGCCGGAGCCATCTGTGGGGATGGCGTCACCGTCCGCCGCGTCATCCCTGCGCATTTGAAGACCATCATGGATGCCCTCACCGCCTCCGGTTATGGCATCACTCACACGAAGGACACCGTCACCGTCACGCCCGCCGCGCATCCCATCGGCTTCCATTTGACCACGCGACCCTACCCTGGATTCCCCACGGACATGCAAGCCCAGTTCTGCGCGCTCGCCTGCACCATTCCCGGCCCCAGCAGTATCAAGGAAACCATCTTCCCTCAGCGCTTCATGCATGTCTCCGAGCTGAAACGCATGGGCGCAAACATTGATCTCGATGGCGATACCGCCCGCATTACCGGTGTGGAAACCCTAGGTGGAGCGCCCGTCATGGCCAGCGATCTAAGAGCCTCCGCCGCACTGGTCATCGCCGCGCTTCGTGCGAAAGGCAGCACAGAGATCAATCGCCTCTATCACATCGACCGTGGCTATGAGCATCTCGATGAGAAGCTCGCCGGCCTCGGTGCCGTGATGGAGCGGGTGACGGCTTAAAAAGCTCACTCCCACCCCGCGAATTCCTTCAGCCGCTTCTCGGACACTTTGCCCACGGTGCCCAGTTCCTGAGCGAAGATCTGCACGCGATATTCCTCCAGCATCCAGCGGAAGGTCTCGCGTTTCTCGGCAGGCACTTTGGATTCCCAGCCTTTGAACAGGCTGAGCTGCCACTCTTTATCCTCGTCTTTGGCGGGGTTTAAAATGGCGCGTTCGCCACGCTGCAGCACGGCTTTCAAATAACGCGGTAGGTGAATCAACTGCGCATGAGGCGTGCGCAAAAGCAGATCACCCGGCAACAGCCGCGCTAGGTCCTGCTCCATGCCGGAATAGCGCCTCGTCGCGGAGGCGATCTTTTGCTGAAGCTCATGACATTGACCGACAAGCTCGCGAACGCGATGAGCGAGGGCGGGCAGATCTTTCTTCGCCTTCACGATCATGGCCTCGAAGCGTTCCTTGGTCAGCGGCAACAAAGGCTCCAGGCGGAAGACATGCGCTGCGAGATGTTGATAAGCGCTCTCTTGCAGAAACTCATCGGAAGCGAATGCGTTCCCGTTCACGCTAGGCACTAGCAGCTTCGCGCTCATCTGCGAGAGCGCATCGTGGAAGCCCGCAGGTTTGTTGAAACCCGCGCGAGGCGCGAGGCCGCGCAGTTCTTTGGCGAGCCACGCGAGGTCCTTCGCCATCGCCCGTTCCGCAAGACGACAAACCGCAGCGGGCGTGGCGGCGGCCACTTCATCTGGCTTGCGGAAGAGCCGAACATCCACATCCCCCTCACGCAGCGCAAGCCCAAGGTAACCGCGCTGAGGCAGTTCACCAGCTTCCACAATCTCGATGGATTCAGGCAGATCCCCGAAGTTCCATCCATTCACCGCAGGCCGCTCATGCTTCAACAACGCCGCATCCCACGCATCCGTGCGCACCTCGCGACGCTGCTCAACGGTGCTGCGGATGGCTTGAAGATCACGGGCCACGATCACGGTCTGCTTCTTCTTATCCACGACCTCAACACGAGGCCGCAGATAGTCTGGAAGGCTTTGGGGTGGCCAGTCTTCGGCATTGATGGCGACGCGATACTTCTGCGAAATGAAGACCGCGAGTTCAGTGAGGAAGTCACCACGACCGGGCGTGAACTCGGTGGCGAGCTCCCGAATCTTCGGATCAAGCGGCTGTAATTCTTTGCGCAATCGTTTGGGCAAGGCGCGCAGCAGAGTCTCGATTTGTTGCAAGCGCAGACCGGGCACCATCCACTGAATTTGACCGCTCGTGAGATGCTCCGCGATGGCGAGCGGCACTTGCAAAGTCACGCCGTCCTGCTCGCCACCGGGTGTGTAAGAATAGCTCACGGGCAAGGCGGTGTTGCCCAAAGAAACCTCATCAGGAAACTGCGCCAGATCCGTGGCGTGGTCATCTGCGGCGATGAAGTCATCTTCCGTGGCCATGAGGAAATCAGGCGTCTCTTTCTTCCTCGCTGCGATAGCACGATTCAGATCATGAATGGAGGAGATGCCTTCCAACTGGTGCGCATAGAACGCAAACATGGCTTCCTCCATGTCAGGGAGCCTCGCCGTGCGGCTCCGCATCAACGCCGTTTCCAGCTTGTCCCGAAGCCGAAAATTCGCCGCGATAAAAGGATGCGGAAACGTGGTCTCACGATCCAACAACACCTCACGGATGAACATGTCCGTCGCGCCTTTAACATCCACCTTGCCGTAATCAATGGTCTGTCTGCGCACTTCAAGACCTTGAACAAACGTTCGTTCCCAGCAGAGCACGCGGCCTGCTTTCACGCTCCAATGCGGCTCGCTGTGCCGATGCTGGCAGAGATGCGCGCCGACATCCAGAATCCATTCTGGCTCAATGCGCGCGACCATGCGGGCGAAGAGTTGCGAGGTCTGCACGATCTCTCCCGCCATGATCCAACCGGGTTGAGCAGGCTTCTTCGGCGCTTCGCCTTCACGCGGTTTCTGCGATTGTTTCTCGCGACGTTCATAGAGATTCGAGCCGGGGAATAGCGTGACCAAACGGTTACTCGAAGCCTTGTAGGTATTGCGTTCCTCCTTGAATGCGATGTGCCCGAGCAAGCCTGCAAGAATGGAGCAATGAATGGCATCGTCCATGCCTTCATGGATCGTGGTGTCGCCGACGGGCACTTCGTTTTCATTCAAGGTGTCCGCAAGCTGGCGATACACATCACGCCACTCGCGCATCCTCGTGAAGGAAAGGTAGTTCGATTTACAGAAGCGGCGCATCGCATTGAGTTTCCCTTCGCTATCCGGCGCGGCTTGCCAGATCTTCAGGAGAGACAAGAAATCAGATGTCGGTGAAGCAAAGGCGCGATGAGCCTGAGCCGCTTGTTCACGGGCATCTTCAGGACGCTCGCGAGGATCGGACACGCTGAGTCCTGCGGCGATCACGAGCATCTCTGGCAAAACTTTTTCTTGTCGCGCTCGAAGCAACATCCGGCCCAGCGTCGGGTCCACGGGAAGCTTCGCCAAATCCTTGCCCAGAGGTGTAAGATCGTTCGTGTCCTGCACCGCGCCCAGCTCATGGAGCAAGCCATAACCCGCCGTGATCGCAGCGGGTGTGGGTGGATTGATGAAGGGGAAAGACTCAATGTCACCGAGATTGAACGCCTTCATGCGCAGGATGACTTCGGCAAGGTTCGCACGCTGGATTTCCGGCTGAGTGAACTGCAAGCGCTTCTCGAAATCTTCCTGATCGTAGAGCCGGATGCAGACCCCATCTTGAACACGGCCAGCACGGCCAGCGCGTTGATTGGCGCTACTTTGGGACACCGCTTCCACGGGCAACCGCTTCGTTCGAGTGCGTGGATTGTAATGACTGATGCGGGCCAATCCGGTGTCCACCACGTAGCGAATGCGCGGGATGGTGATGGAGGTTTCCGCAACGTTCGTTGCGATCACGACGCGGCGTTTCGGCCCTGGCGAGAAGATGCGCTGTTGCTCGGCGGCAGGCATTCGACCAAACAATCCGAGCACTTCCACGCGACCGCTGAGATGGCCGTCCAGTAAATCACAGGTCTCGCGGATGTCCCGTTCTGTGGGCATGAAGACGAGCACATCACCTTGGCTGGTCTCCTTCAAGGCATCCTCGACGGCGTGGGCGGCGGCTTCGATGATGTCGAGGTCTTCATCCTTCGCACCAAAGGATTCCAGCGGCGCATAACGGATGTCCACGGGGAAGAGCCGACCCGAAACTTCGATGATCGGCGCATGGTCAAAGGCGGCTGAAAACGCTGCGGTATCAATGGTCGCGGAGGTGACGATGAGCTTCAGCTCAGGGCGTTTCTTCAGAAGTCCTTTGAGATAGCCGAGCAGGAAATCAATGTTCAAGGAACGCTCATGCGCTTCATCGAGAATGAGCGTGGAATAACTCCGCAGCATCGGATCTGACTGAATCTCCGCAAGCAGAATGCCGTCCGTCATGAACTTCAATCGGGTCTCGCGGGAGGTATCGTCATTGAAACGCATCTTGCAGCCGACCTCGCGTCCCCAGGGCACATTGAGTTCTTCCGCCACGCGCTTGGACACACTCATGGCGGCCACGCGACGCGGCTGGGTGCAGCCTATTTTGCCATGCTGATCGAGGCCTAGTTCAAGGCACATTTTCGGCAACTGCGTTGTCTTGCCTGAGCCCGTTTCACCCGCGATGATGACCACTTGGCTGCCACGAATCGCCGCAAGGATGTCTGCGCGGCGGGCGCTGATGGGCAGGTCCTCAGGGTAACGGATGTTGATCATGCTTGGCAAGGGGCGCGCATATTACACCAAGGTGTGAGCTAGGAAAGCAAGGAGCGGCGTGTTTCCTACCGCCGTCATTTCAGTCGCGACAGCGCTATTCTCGCTGTTATGAATTTCTTATCTTCCCACTGCGCGGATGGATTTTGGTTGGCGGTTGAAAACCGCCGCTCCTTGGTTGATCTCACGGCAGGCTATGCTTTTCGAGGAACTGGATAGCACGCATCTCATACCACGGCTGCCTATGGATGAGGCTTTGCAGAAAGCCGACATGCCCGCCTGACGCGGGCGTTTCCAGAAACAGGCACGCGCTTTGTTTCGCTTCATTATAAGGGAAACACTCCATGGGAAGGAATGGATCATTGAGGGCGTTCAGCAACAACGTGGGCACTTCAATGCGTGGCAGGAATTGGCGAGAGCTTGATCGTTGCCAATAATCTGCTGCATCTACAAAGCCGTGGAGCGGTGCGGTGTAGCGATCATCGAACTCCTGAAAGCTGCGAATCGAACGGATGCCTTGCGTGTCGATTTGACCTGGAAAGCGCTGAGCCTTCTCTTCCATCTTGGCGATGAGCGAGGTCAGAAAACGATAGAGATAAAGACGATTGCTTGGCTGCTGATCCAGCCTCTTCGCACTGGCTGCTAGGTCGATTGGAACTGAGATCGTCACGGCTGCTTTGATCGCTGAATGAGGTTTCGCTTCGCCAAGATACTTCAGCGTGATGTTGCCACCGAGACTGAAACCGATCAGCGCGATCTCCGCATAACGAGTCGTAGCATGGCCTACAACCGAGCCAAGGTCAGCCGATTCACCGCTGTGGTAGGAGCGCAGCAGACGATTCGTCTCGCCACTGCATCCCCGGAAGTTCCAAGCCAGCACATCCCATCCCGCGAGCTTCATACCTGACGCCATGCCAGTAATGTAGCCGCCTTCAGAGCTTCCTTCCAAGCCATGTGAGATGATGGCCAGCCGTTGTTTCCCTGAGCACAGCCAATCGAGATCAAGGAAGTCGCCATCCGCCAAATCCAGTCGCTCACGTTCAAAAGCCGCACTGACTTTCCTTGGCCACACGACGGGGAGGATCGTCTGCGCGTGTCCGTTTTGGAGGTGGAACGGAGCTTTGAAGTCAGAAGGGATGACGGGCATGGGGCGTGGCGCTGATTATACGCGATAAGGCTCTTCGGGACAAAGCAATGCTGCCTTGCATACGACTGACCTTTGCCCCATGATACCTGCCCTTTGACCATGCGAGACGAGATTTCCAGACGACGCACTTTTGCCATCATTTCCCACCCGGATGCGGGGAAGACCACGCTCACGGAGAAGCTCTTGCTCTACGGAGGCGCGGTTCAGCTTGCGGGTTCGGTGACCTCTCGCAAAGATCAACGAGCCGCGACTTCCGACTGGATGGAATTGGAGCGTAAGCGCGGCATCTCCATCAGCTCGACGGTTCTTCAGTTCGATTACGACGGCTATCGCGTGAACCTGCTGGACACTCCGGGCCACAAGGACTTCTCTGAAGATACTTATCGCGTGCTGACCGCCGTGGATGCGGTCGTGATGGTGATTGATGCCGGTAAAGGGATCGAAAGCCAGACGCGCAAACTCTTTGAAGTGTGTCGCCGTCGCGGCGTGCCGATCTTCACGTTCATGAACAAGGTGGACCGCCCGACCCGCGAGCCTTTGGAGCTGTTGGATGATCTGGAGAACGTGCTGGGTATCGGCGCGTTTCCCGTGAACTGGCCGCTCGGAACAGGGCCGTTTTTCAAAGGCGTGTTTGATCGCCAGACGAAGCAGGTTCATCTCTTCGAGCGCACCAAAGGCGGAGCCTATCGTGCGCCGGTGAAGATCACGAGTCTGGAGGATGATTTCGTCCGCGAGCAGCTCAGTGAGGGCGACTACAAACAGGTGGTCGAGGAGCTGGAGATGCTTGAAATGGCGGGCAAGGAATACAGCGAGGAGGAAGTGCTGGCGGGCAAGCTCACGCCTGTTTTCTTCGGCAGTGCGATGAACAACTTCGGCGTGCAGTTGCTGCTTGATGCGTTTCTCCAACGTTCCGCGCCGCCTGCCCCGCATCATTCCGGCGAACGCATTGTGCAGCCTGATGACGCAGCGTTCTCCGGCTTCGTTTTCAAGATCCAAGCGAACATGGACCCGAAACATCGCGACCGCATTGCCTTCGTGCGCGTGTGCTCAGGGAGATTCGAACGCGACATGTTGGTGACGCACATGCAGTCCGGGAAAAAAGTGCGTCTCGCGAGTTCGCAGAAGCTTTTCGGGCAAGAACGCATCACCGTGGATGAAGCCTATGCGGGCGACATCGTGGGCTTCGTGGGCCAGTCAGGTTTTGGCATCGGCGATACCCTGAGTGAAGACGGCAAGGTCAGCTATAACGAGATCCCACGCTTCCCTTCGGAGTGCTTCTCCTACATTCACAATCCGAATCCATCGAAGTTTAAACAGTTCCGGCAGGGGCTCGACCAACTCCTTCAGGAAGGCGTGGTTCAGTCCTTCTACTTCCCTGATGCAGGGGTGCGAATTCCTTTGTTGGCGGCGGTTGGGCCGTTGCAGTTTGAAGTTGTGCAATACCGTCTCGAATCTGAATACGGTGCGACTTCAAGGCTGGAGTCAGCACCTTGGGAAGCCGTGCGCTGGTTGAGTGACAGGATCACGGAGGAAGAACTCGCCTCGCTGAAAATGCCAACTGGATGCCGGATCGCGAGAGATACCGATGAGGCCAGCGTGATCCTCTTTCCAAGCGCGTGGACATTGGACTACTTCAAGAAACAGAATCCTGATGTTCCTGTTTTCGATCTCTCGGCAGATGCGAAGTCCAAGGCATAAGGCAACAGGCTAGAAGCCTGTTCTACTCACAGGCAGGATGCCTGTGTTACAGCCGAGCTTTGGTCGCAGGCAGATCGGCAATGAAGATCGTGTGGGAGCAGCGCTTGGCCTGAGGATAGGCTTTCGCACCGACGACTTCGACTATGAAGCCTGCTTTCGCGAGCCGTTTCTCAAAGGGTTGATCCTTGCTCGCGGACCAGAATGCAACCCGTCCGCCCGGTCTGAGGACACGCTTGATGCGATCAAAGCCAGACTTGTCGTAGAGCCGTGAATTTCCGTCCTGCACCATCGCGATGGGGCCGTTATCCACATCCAGAAGAATGGCATCATAGCTGGCATCTGGCGCTGCACTGATCACATTGAACACATCATCCACGTAGGTCTTGACCCTGGTATCATCAAGCAGCAGACCGTTGACCGTGCGCAGGTAATCCCGATTCCAAGCGACCACTTCAGGCAATAACTCGGCGACGTGAATGGATGCCTTTGGTCCCATGAGTTCGACGACTCGCTTTAGCGAATACCCAAAACCGAGACCACCGATGAGAACCGACGGCTGCTTCACTCTACGCGCTGGCTCACAAGCCAACTCCGCGAGGATCAGCTCTGATGAAGTCGCCGTCGTGCTCATCAGGGCTCGACCATTCAGCTTCAGATGGAACTGACCGTCGTGCTCATAGAGTGACAGTTTGTTTCCGTCAGGAGTGCTGGTTTCAGCGAGAAGGTGAAAGAGTTTCTTCAAAGCGATGAGGATGAATCAGGAAAAAGAAAAAGGACGTAGTGTAAACCACGCCCTTTTCCAAAGTATGCTGTCGGCAACTGACTAACGGGAGTAGAGTTCTACCACGAGCTGCTCGTTGACGAACACGTCGATCTCTTCGCGTTCAGGGGAACGATTGACGGTGCCTGTGTGCTTCTCACGATCCACTGTCGTCCAGTCCATCATGCGGATGCCTTGGGTAAGGTCAGCAAAACGGTTGGCGAGCTGAGTGGAACGAGGATTGACACGAACAGCGACGACATCACCAGGGCGAACTGCGTAGCTGGAGATGTCAACACGCTTACCGTTCACCGTGACGTGGCCATGACCAACCATCTGACGGGAAGCGAAACGCGTATTGGCGAAGCCCATACGATAAACGACGTTATCAAGGCGAAGCTCAAGCATCTGGAGGAGCAAGGTGCCCGTGACACCCTTACGGCGGCAGGCTTCGTGGTAATACCGACGAAATTGCTTTTCCATGAGCCCGTAAGTGAACCGGAGCTTTTGCTTTTCTGCAAGGGCAGTGCCGTAGTCCGAGGTCTTGCGGCGCGTGTTACGGGCACCATGCTGACCTGGGGGGAAATTACGGAGTTCAAGTCCTTTGGAAGGACCAAAAAGAGGCACACCAAAGCGGCGTGCTATTTTATCACGGGGACCAGTGTAACGAGCCATATCGAATATTGAGCAGTAAAATTAGATCCCAGCGGACTAGACGCGACGGGCTTTAGGTGGGCGGCAGCCATTGTGCGGAACGGGAGTCACGTCCTTGATGACGGCAACTTCAACTCCTAGTGCCTGAAGGGCACGAACAGCGGATTCACGGCCTGAACCAGGCCCTTTGAGGCGAACCTCAGCTTCACGCAAACCGTGACTCATGGCCTGACGGCAAGCGTCTTGAGCAACCACTTGGGCAGCATAAGCAGTTCCTTTACGGGAGCCTTTGAAGCCCATCTTACCAGCGCTGGACCAGCCGAGGACATTGCCCGCGCGGTCTGTAATGGTAACAAGGGTGTTATTGAAAGTAGCGATGACGTGCATCACGCCGCTAGTGATATTCTTCGAGCCTTTGGCCTTGATGACTTTCTGCTGCTCAGGAGCAACACCGCCATCAAGAGCGAGCCAGACTTGGTTGGAAACGGCTTTATCGCCGCCGCCAGGGGCTTTATCGGCTGCTGCAGCGGGTGCGCCGGGCGCGGATACTGTTGCGGCAGATGCTGTGGCTGCAACTTCAGGAGCGGGAGCAGCAACAGGTGCTGGCTCAGTAGGTGTGACGTTTTCTTCAGACATGACGGGTAACAATGATAGGCAAACTCAAGCAGCGCGATATTATTTGCTGCGCTGCACGCCGACGGTCTTGCGCTTGCCCTTACGGGTGCGGGCATTGGTGTGGGTGCGCTGGCCACGCACAGGCATTCCACGACGGTGGCGGACTCCGCGATAGCAGTTGATACTGCTCAGACGCTTCAAATGGATACTGATTTCACGACGAAGATCGCCTTCAACCACAATCTTCTTGCCTGTAACGACGTGGCTAATCTCAGCCAACTGGTCATCGGTCAACTCACCCGTGCGGATACCGGGATCAATGCCTGTTTCTGCGAGCACCTTGAGCGCAAGAGAACGGCCAATGCCGTAGATGTAAGGCAGAGAGGCGTCAATACGCTTCTCGTTGGGAATTTCTACTCCAAGTAGTCGGGCCATGGCTAGCTTATAATAAGTTGATCGTTTATCCCTGACGCTGTTTATGGCGTGGGTTTTTACACACTACACGAACGACGCCTTGACGCCGAATAATACGGCAGGCATCACACAAACGTTTAACTGAGGGGCGCACTCGCATGGTTGCAGGCAGTCTTTAAGTATTGAAAATCGCCCAGAAGTGGGCGAGGGGGTCGCATAGTTAGCAGATCACTTGGGGTGCGCAAGCCGAAATGGTGATTTTTTGTTACTTTGCGTCATGAGGAATGATACCGATGACCAGCGCACGCTCTGGATTGAGGTATTGTTTGGCCAGTGCCATCAGGTCTTCCTTGGTAATTGAGGAGAAATCTTCCACAAAGGAGCGGGCCCAGTCCAGACGCTCTGGATGCTCCTGCGCACAACGGAGCACGTTCTGCTGCCAGTATTTGTTGTCCCTACGCATCTGGACAAGCTGAGCCAAAATGGGCTCACGGGCGCGCTTGAACTCGTCCTCGCTGATTCCTTCTTTAATGATCCCTTCAGCGATCTGGATGAACATCGGCTTTACTTTGGCCACCTGCTCAGGCTTGAGTGTGGCCATCGCCACCATATAGCCGTAATCCTTAAAGGTATCGCTCGGAACATTATAGCTCGCAGGGCTGTAGGTCTCGCCCAGTTCCTCACGAATTTTAATGCGAAGGCGATCATCTAGTATCTGTCCCAGCAAGCTGAGGCGACGCGTGCGCTTGATGTCGCTCATATCAGCCGTCGGCCAATAAGCGAGCGCATAACCGCGCGGGATCTCCGTAGTCAAGTTGAAGTCTTTGTCGTGCGTCGCATCCGGCATCTTCACGAGGCGCTCTTTGGTGAAGTCCTGCTTCTTCTCAGCACGCTTCGGAAGCGCCCCGAAGGTTTCACTGATCGACTTGATCACCGCTTCGACATCCACATCGCCGACCACAGCGATTTCCATATAATTCTCTTGCAAGGCGGGAGCCAGCCAGGTTTTCACATCCGCAGTGCTGCGGGAATCGAGGATGCTTCGCTCTGGCAGACTGAAGCGGGGATCGTCGGAATGAATGAAGCCGACCACCTTATTCTGCATAACGCCTTCAGCCGTGTGCTCCAGTTCAGTATAGACGGCATCCAAGCCCTTGCGGAACTGGCGCTCCGCTTCTTCACGATAGCCAGGAGCGACGACATAGGCGGCTAGTAGCTGGAGCTGCGAGGCCAGATCAGTCGGCGTCGTTTTGCCAGCGAGCATGAAGGCTTCATCACCTACAACAAAATCTGTCCCCACGGTTTTGCTGGCGAAGAGGCGACGCAGATCATCGACCGTGTGCTTCTCCAAACCACCGTGCTGGAAGATGCTCTGTGCGTAGGGAATCAAACCGGGCTTATCAGCAGGAGCGGAGAGCTTGCCGCCACCGAAGCTGACGCTGACTCGGGCGCTGTTCTTTTCAAAGTCTGTCCTCTTGATATTGAGCCGGACATTGTTCTCAAAGATCAACTGAGTAATGCCCAAGTCTGCCACTTCCTTTCGCGAAGCCACCTTCCCAGCGGGACCGAAATTCGTGTAAGCAAAGGTGGATTCCGTTTCTTTGATCGGAGCCGTTACTGGCACTTTCTGGCTTTCGCGATAAGCAGCGAGGATCGTTTCGCTGGCGTTCTCCAGCTTCAGATTACCGCCCATGAAGATGTTGATGTCGGGCGTGTTATAAGCAGCGCGCAAGGACTCCACACATTCCTTAGCGGTCACGGTGTCCACCGCGGCTTCAATGCGCTTCAAGTCACTGGCCGGGTCCGTGATCACACGATCATCCGCGATGGCCACGACGAAGGCATTCGAGAGGTCAGCATTCTTTCGAGTGTCCGACTGCTCAGCACGAAGGCGGGCGGCTTTGAGCAAAGAGGCCTTCGCTTCCGCGTATTCGGCCTCAGTAAAACCATGCTCCAAGGCACGACGTAATTCCTGCTCAATCAAGGCCAGCGACGCCTTCCACTGCTCCGGCTTGCACTTGATGCCAATGCCAGAGGACGAGATGAATTTGAACATCTCGAAGTTGTAAGCCTCGGCTTCGAGGAACGCGGAGTTCTCCGCCTTGGCGAGCAGGGACAAGCGTTGGTTCAACATGCTATCAGCGAGCCCACGCACCATCTTAACGCGACGACGCGCGGCGCTGTCCGGCTCTTTGGAGGCTGGCTGAAGCGCCTCAATCGAAAGATCCACCGCAGGCGCTTCCATCTCTGTGTGCAACTTTGCGATGACTCCGCGCCCCGTAGTAATCTTGCCAAGATCAGGCTCTGGCGAATCGGCCCGCTTCGCTTGCGCATCGCTGAAGAGCTTCTTGATCAAGCCTTCCACCAGCGGAATATCCACATCACCCACGATCACCAGGGTGCCGCGCTTCGGCGTATACCACTTCTCATAGAAGTCCGCGAAACGGTCGCGGTTCATGCTCTTGATCGTGGCTTCGGTGCCGATAGGGAATCGCTTGGCCAGCTTCGCGTCAGGCAAGGAAAAGTTGTAGCCATCCAGCATGATGCGCTCTTCCACGGAGTCGCGCGCCAGCTTCTCGCTGAGGATCACGCCGCGCTCTTTATCAATTTCATTCTGGCCGAGCAATAGCCCGCCCAAGTCATCGCGGAAGAGTTGCAGGGCATCCGTCAGCATCTTCTCATCCACATGGGGCACCTCCAGTTTATAGACGGTTTCTTTGAAGGAGGTGTGCGCGTTGGTATCTGCACCGAAGCCCATACCGAGGCGTTGGAACTTCTCTACCATCGTGCCTGCGGGGAAGTTCTTGGAACCATTGAAAGCCATGTGTTCCAGGAAGTGAGCCATCCCCTGCTGGTCATCTTCTTCCATGAGGGAGCCGGCATTCATGTAAAGCCTCATGCTCGCGCGGCCTGCCACGGGGAACTTGTTCGGATAGATCACATAGCGCAGGCCATTGTCCAGATGACCCCAAACAGCTTTCGGGTCGGCTTTGAGATCGCTTTGTTCATGCGCCCATTCCAGAGCTTGAACGGAGGTAGTGGCATAAAAGGCCAACAACAGGGCGCGAACGAAGGGAAGTGACTTCATAGAGGATACGGGAACGATGATGAAAAAGAGTTACGCCGGGAGTAGCTGAGTTAGCCGCGCATCCGCTCGTGAAAGACGAACATGGTCAGCGAGGGCAGGAGTCGCGATTCCTCGTCAGGGCTGAGAGGCGCGAGCTGGTCAATGGTGAAGATATGCTGGAAGAGGGCGCGCCGTTTAGTCAAGCGCAGCACCACAGCTTCACCCCGTTTCACGAGGTAGCGAGGATTGAAGAAGTAACCCGTGAAGAGGCCAAGAAAAGGGATGTCACCGAGAACAGCGTCCAGAACTTTGATGAAGGGATTCTCCTCCTCGATGACGAAAGCCACAGGGGATGAGGTGTTCCCGTCATTGCGCACTTCGTAACGCGCGCGCCACAGTGATTTCATGCCTTGGCGCTTCATAGAACCGATGATCAAACCTTCCGGCGTGGTGAAATGGAAGTTCGCGTTAAAGTCGATAAAGCGGTCTGCGGCGATAGTGCACAGCAGTTTCTGTCGCGTTGAATTAGAGAAGACTTCTACTTTGTCCCGCAGCTTGAAGAGACGCTGTTTCACATAGCAAAGCTCCGCTCCGGTGGAGTCAGTGATGAGGCACTGGGGAGCCAGTGCGAAGATGCGGAAATTGATATGCAGAGGGAAGTTCATCTAGCGTGTAACAGAGGGATTGACCGTCTATGGACACTTCCCGCGTCAGATCGTTGCGAGATTTAATGACAACGCTTCCCGCGTGCGGTGGCTTACACCACATCCATAATTTGCGCATCAGGATCAGGCTCGATGAAGCCCTGCTCTACGAGGAAGTTATCCAGCGCCACCAGTGTGTTTTGATAGAGATCAAACGACAGGTTGAAGTTGAAGAAGCCGTGGCCTTGGCCTTCATAGACCACCAGATTACACACGTTTTTCTTCTTCTTCACCTTGCGGCAGAATTCAAAGGAAGTGTCAAACGGCACCACCCGGTCCGTAGTTCCATGAAGAATGATCATCGGCGGCATCCCCGGTCCAATGGCGTTTAGAAGGTTCGCTCTCTTGGCCGTATCCGGTGAGGGAAAACGATCAAAACCAAAGCCATGCTTCGAGGTGTCCAAGATCGGATTGAAAAGAACCAAGGCATTCGGAGCTACAGGAACTGTCGTGTCCTCCGCAGGTTCATCAAAGCCTTTCACCAAAGCCGCAGAGGCCACGATGTGCGCTCCACCTGAGCCGCCCGCGCCCACGACCTTACCCGGATTGATGCCGAGTTCCACGGCATTCAGACGGAGCCAGCGCATGGCAGACCGCGCATCTTGCATGGCCTCGACAGGCGTCGTTTGATGCTTGGCACTGACCCTGTATTCAAACGCCATCGCCACCATGCCACGGGAGGCAAAGTAAACACAATGCGGGGCAAACTGGCTCACTTGGCCATTATCCCAGCCACTGCTGAAGAAGAAAGCGATGACAGATTTCGGATACGGCGGAGCTTTGCCAACTTCCGGCTCCCAGATATAGGCGGACAAATCCGTGCCATTCACCGTTTTGTAGATTTCTTCGCGTGCCGTTTTCAACAGCTCGCGATTGCGGTCAATGGGAGGCAACTTGCCGTGATGATCTTCGTGGGGCTCCATTTCTTGGTTTAAAGTAACCGCCGACACTCCAGAGATAAGCAGCGCGGGCAAATACTTTTCGCGCTGACTCAAGCCGCAAACACTATGATGCACGCGGGATTCATCATATTTCTACCCTCCGCTTTTCCCCGGCCCTGCTTTAGTCAAATCTTTGCCAACTCCATTCCGCAAGGTATCATAACCTATTTATGAGACTTCTCCTCGCCGCCCTGCTCGCTCTCAGCCTGACCCTCCATGCGGAGGACAATGACTTGCGACGCGAGCTGGAGCACACCTATTCCACCTGGAGATCTGCCCTCGCCGCGCATGATTTGGCCGGTTGGCGACGCGCCACCGCGCCGTATCGCCAGGCCCTCACGCGGAATTTGATCATCAGTCAGAAGCAGCTCTTCCCTGATGCCCTCTTCGCCATCCCCATGCGTCCCCCAGAAACCAGCACGCTCCACATGGTCAAAGTCGAAGCGAAAGGAGCCACCGCGCACCTCGTGTTCTTTGGGAAAGTGGACCTCGGCCTCACCGAAGCCAGCGAAGTTCCCGAGAACCTGCTCATCCTCAAATTCATCAAGGACAAGGACACCTGGAAATTCGATACCACACGCATCATCAACCTCACCGGAGCCCCGGAAATTCGAGCTGAACTCAAGAACAACGGCACATCACCCTATCTCAACGAGCCCGAACTCAACCCCACCGGCATCGTCCCCGCCACCCCCGCTCCGTGCTCTGTTCCCGACCGGATCGGCGTCTTGCAGATCGCCTCAGTCGGCTATGAGACCCGCGCCATCGTGAACGGATTTGAGATTGCCACCGTCACGGACAACTTAGAGCAGCACCTCGTCATCGGAGGTCTGAAGGAGGGCGAGAATCCGATCAAGCTCCAGATCAAACCCACCACCCTCCCCGAAGACGTGCCTCGCCAGCTCGAGATCAACGCCCTCGTCCTCACTGGCGACGAAGCCAAACCCACCATCCGCGTTTACACTTGGAAACCTGAAGGCACGACCGCTCCCGATGCGCTTGAACAAGTCATCCATGTGAACAAGCTCACGCTGCGGGGTTTGTAATCCCCCACCAACTCCATACGGATACCCGCTTGCTTATTCCCTGAGAGCGGTGTTCAGAAGAGGAAGCAAATGAGTTGGGAAACGATCATCATCAGTAACGGACAGACCAGTGGCGACCGCGCGGCGCTAGATTGGGCCATTGAACAAAACGTGCCGCATGGTGGCTGGTGCCCAAAGGGCCGCGCCACCGCAGCCGGACCTCTCGACGTGAAATATCAGCTCCGAGAAACCGCGACGGAGAACTACCTCGAATGCACGGAGGCGAATATCCTCGGTGCCGAAGGGACCGTGGCTTTCACCCTCGGCCCCAAAGCCACCGGGAGCACGCAAAAGACCATCTCCCTGACTAAAAAACTGAAGAAGCCTTGTGTCCATTTGCATCAGGGCATCCTCGCCGTATCAGAGAAACTAGTCGCCTTCATGGACAAGCACCACATCCGCCGCCTGAACGTGGCCGGATCAGATGAAGCGAATGAAGCGGGCATTGACCTCTGGATCAGCAACGCGCTCATAAAGGCCAAGGCGACGATGGATCGGCGCTCGCAGAGTCTCTTTTAGCCGCACTTGAAATCTTCGTAACCTCGCGCTTAAGAAGTGTAGGGAAGAAGCTTTCAGCCCTTCAAAATCTACTACGCGCTGACAGCCGTCACTTCTTCAGGAAACCGTTGAGGAGGCTCTTCCCCACGTCTTTCAGCGCGTCCTTGGCGTCACTGATCTTGGAATCCAGACTGACTTCCGGCTTGGACATGCGGCCTTTGGACTTCAAAGGAAGCACCATCTGGCCTTGGGCATTCATCAGGGTGGCCTTGAGCGCTTCCACAGCAAGGTCACCGAGGCCATCCCCGAATTTTTTATTCGCGGTGACTTTGGCTTGATCAAGAATCCGCACGGAAAGCTCTGGCCCGACGATTAAGGAACCACGCACAATGTGAGCATCCTCACCCGCGTTGAACCAGGTGCCATCATTCAAGGTGATCTCATACTGAGGGAAGACGAGCCGCGTGTCTTGCTTCACGATGAGCTTCCCATGCACCTCATGCACGACCGTGCTCGCGTCCTCTCCCAGCACACCGCCCAGCGCGATGTCGCCGAAATCAATGCCGCTATCCTTCAGGTTCTTCAGGTCTTTCTCGCTGAGTTGTTGGGAGAGCGGCAAGCCACCGAGCAGGCTGCCTTTCTTCAGCGTCGGCTCCAACACGATGTCAGGGTCCCACTCACCTGTGGCCGGATCAAAAGGCGTCAGCGCTCCCTTCCCCACCACTGAGAAATTCGCGGTCTGCGGGCTACCATCCAGCTTCTCCACGCGGATGCTGCCTTCGTATTCGAGTCCGCAGTGATTATGGTTTACCAGATCGCTCGCGTTCACATCCATTCCGACGAGGGAGAAACGGACGTTCTCCAGCGTCACGCGCGTCCCGTTCTTCGGGTTCAGAATCTGCACGGAAGCGTTGTCCACGCCCGCTTCATCCACTTTGAGCGAGACGGGCAAGTCCCCCACTTTAAAGGCCTGCTTTAGTTTCACTTCCTTGACCTTCACTTCAGGAGCCGTAGCGGTGATCACAGGTTCCACCGACGGCTTCTTAGCGGGTTTTTCAAAGATGGCTTGCAGAGAGGTTCCCTCCTCGCGCACTTCCGTCCTCACTCCCAACGAGAAAAGATGAAGCTGCTGGATGTCCAACCGTCCGCGAATCATGCTCATCAGCTCTACCGAAAGCAGAACGCGCTCGATGCTGACCAGCGCCGCCTTCTCATCCAAAGCGGCTCGTTGGCCGAAAGGCTTGGCCGTCTCCTCATCACGCGGAGCCAGCTTCAGTCCGTGAATTTCCACCTTCGCGGGAAAGCTGAAGAAGCTTGCGCTCGTCCGATCAATCTGCGCACGGCAGCTACAGTTCTCTTCGATCTGAGCCACCAGTGCCTCTTTTTCAAACTGCCCCTTCAGCAAGTGATGCCCCCACCAGATCACGACCACCATGACTAAGGGGACAAGCAGCGAGAAGATAATCAAAAGCTTCTTTTTCATCAGGGAAGTAAAAGGCGGAAGAGGCATCAAGGCAACAGGCATCAAGTCTGAAAACTGACATCTGAAGAGACAGCGCGAATCCCTTTCAGTTCATACTTGTTGCCTTGATGCCTTTGTGCCTTGGTGCCTCTCCATGTCCTCACCTTTTCGCGTTCGTTTCGCTCCCTCCCCTACTGGATACCTTCACGTCGGCGGTGCCCGCACGGCTTTGTTTAACTGGCTGCTGGCCCGTCGCACGGGTGGCAAATTCATCCTGCGCATCGAAGACACCGATCAGGCGCGCAATACTCCCGAAGCCATGAAGGCCATCTTTGACGGCTTACGCTGGCTTGGTCTGGACTGGGATGAAGGCCCGGAAGTCGGCGGAGATCACGGCCCTTATTTCCAAAGCCAGCGTCAGTCCATCTACGACGCCTATTTCCAGAAGCTTGTAGAAGCAGGCCGCACTTACACGGAAGAGAACGGAGCTGTGCGCTTCAAGTTTTCCCGCCAGCCCATCCTCATCCCTGATCTCGTTTGTGGGGATGTGCAGTTCGCCGCGACCGAAGAGCCGGACATGACGATCCGCCGCCCTGATGGCAGCTACATCTTCCACTTCGTCAACGTCGTGGACGACATCGAGATGCGCATGACGCACGTCATCCGCGGTGAAGACCATTTGAGCAACACCTGGAAGCACATTGATCTCTATCATGCGCTCGGTGCCGAGCCACCACGCTTCGGCCACATTCCCCTCTTGCTTAATCCCAGCGGTTCCAAGATGAGCAAGCGCGATGAAGGCGCGAGCATCGAGAGCTACATCCAGGCGGGCTTTCTTCCTCAAGCCGTCTTCAACTACCTCTGCCTGCTCGGTTGGACGCCGAAGACCGAGACGGAAAAGATCACTCAGGAGCAGGCCGTGGCCTTGTTTGATGTCAGCGACATCCATCATAGCAATGCCCGCTTTGACATGACCAAATGCACTTGGCTGAATCAGCAGCATCTTCGTGATCTGAGCGGCGCGGCTCTGATCGCCCATGTGCGTCCGTGGCTGGAGAAGGACGGCTTGATCATCGGTGATGAAGGCTATGCCGCGCTCGCTTTGGAAAGCGTGAAAGAGAAGGTCAGCATGGCCAGCGAGTTCACGCCGTGGGTGCATTACTTCTTCCGCGAAGACTTCCCGATTGAAGATGAAGTCATGGCCAAGCTCAAGGCGAACGCCCAGAGCCCCGCACTACTAGCCGCCCTCAGCGCAGGCTTGAAACAAGCAGCCTCATGGGATGAGGCCGGAATCACCGCTGCCGTTACCGATGTGGCCACCGAACAGAAGGTCAAAGCAGGTGCGCTCATGCCCTTGCTGCGCTTCTCCATGAGCGGTCAGACACGCGGCCCCGATGTAAAAATCATGATAGGCATCCTCGGGAAAGAACGTGCGCTGGCTCGTATCGAACGCTTGAGCAATCTCCTGTGATGAAGGATTTCTACACACTCGATGATTTGCGTCATTGGGACCAGATCGCACCGACGCTGAACCCACCAGCACGACTGGCAGTCATCGGCGATCCCATCGCCCATTCCCGCTCACCGCAGATGCACAATGCCGCGCTAAAGGCGTGCGGCATAGAGGCGCAATACATCCGCGTGCAAGTCCCCGTTGGTCACGTCAGCGAAGCCTTCCGCTTGTTTGCTGAACATGGATTCCTTGGCGTGAACTGCACGATCCCTCATAAGTTCGAGGCCCTACAATCCGTGGATGAAGTGGCCCCCTTGGCACAACAACTTGGAGCCGTGAACACGGTTCTCATCAAAGACGGACACCTAACCGGTTACAACAGCGACGGCCCCGGCTTCCTGCGCTCGGTGAAGGAATCCTTTGGTAAAGAGGTTCACGATCTCCGAGTGCTCATCATCGGCGCTGGCGGTGGTGCAGGGCGTGCCGTCGCCGTTCAGTGTGCCATTGAGCAATGCCCGCGCCTTGTCCTGATCAACCGCACCCTGGATAAGTTGAGTGCCCTGATGGCTGAACTAGGAAGCCTTTCACCGGGCACCATGATTGAGACCGCTGAGTGGACGGACGCAGCCTTGGCACTTCAGTTGAACCGCACTGATCTGATCGTGAACGCCACGCCCATCGGTATGAAGCCGGATGACGCGCCGTTGTTTACCAGGAGCCTGTGGCAGCCTCATCACCTCGTCTATGACATGGTTTACAAAGCATCAGGTCAGACCACCCCGTTCATCGCTGCGGCCAGACAAATAGGGGCAAAGACCTGCGATGGCCTAGTGCTGCTGCTTCATCAGGGAGCCATCTCCTTCGAGCATTGGTTCCCAGGAATGACCGCGCCCATTGAGGCGATGAGACGCGGCTTGCAGGAGTAAGCAGGCTAGGTCCTATTTCTTATCAAAGATGGAACCCTGCTCGCGATCCCCGACCTTGAGATAGCGGTAGTAAACTTCCAGCATCAGAGTGCAGAGAGCCGTGCGATAAATATCGCGATCAGCACCTGCCGATGTCGTGGAGGAAGCCGCGAAGTCAAACTTCTCATCCTTCCAACCACCGTCGGGGCGTTGATTGGATAAGAGCTGGGGGAGGGCGGCATCATTCCATTTCTTCCACTCGTTTCCACCAGCTTGGAAAAAGGCTTGGGCATAATAATACCAAGCATAGAGATTCGCATTCTTATTCCAATCGGGTGGCTCCTTGGTCGTGAAATCCTCTAAGAACTTGATGCCTTTTTTGATGGAGGCCGACTTACCGCGACCGAGCGTCTGCATTCCGAGAATGGCGGCACCGGACATGTTGTATTGGTTGTAATGCGCTTCACGGCTAACCGCTCCAAAGCCGCCATCGGGCGTTTGCTGATTCTCCAGATATTTTCACTGCCTTATCGATGGAACTGTGCAAACCCGAAATTGGAAGGCCTGTATTCTTCGCAGCCTTCAGTGCCTGATACTGCCAGCCTGTGACAGAGATGTCATCACGCTTGGAAGGAGCACCGTTCTTCGTGTAGTAGTCCCAAGAGCCGCTGTCATTCTGCATCTCGATGATCTTCTTCACTCCCTTCTCAAAGGCTTCGCGCATACCGGGAAGGGCTTTATTTCCATAACGTGCCAAGGTGTAAAGTTCACCCATTCCATAAGTCACGATGCCGTGCTCATAAGCGCCAGAGATGCTCTCAGGCTTTTCCGTGAAAAGGCCATCGGGATTTTTCTTGGCCACTTCCATAAGGTAGAGCAGACCCTTCATCACGTTATCGCCATAGTAGATGGAATCCGGCGTTTCGCAGCGACCCAAATAGCTAAGAAGAACCATGCCCGTCATGCCGCATTTATTGCTGACACCCCATGAGCCATCTTTGTTTTGTTTAGTATGGAGGAATTCCAAAGCATCACTTACCGCTTTTTCACACTGAGGAGAGCCACCGTTCTCATTCAGCTTATGCAACCGTTCTGCGGTGTTACAGCGAACAACCATCGAAGGAGGCCCAGCCACAATGCCGAGCCCACCGACAATGCCGTGCCCTTTGTCAAAACCACCGCTACTCCCCGCGCCGCTGAAGCCGCCGCTGCTCATCGCACCGCCCATGAAGTTGGCGTTATCTGGGATATCAACAGAGTCCATTGGCACATCAGGAATTGAAATGCTTAGAGGATCAAATCGATTGCTTGCGATGCGAGTCTTGGGGATGCTCTTGTTCAGATTGGTCCGTTTCTTCCCCTTCACTTGTTGAGCCATTTCATGCGATGCATCAGCCGCTCCCTTGCTTCCACCACCGGGAAGAAAATCCACCTTGGACTCATGGATGTTAAAGGTAACAATGGTGAGGGCTAGTCCAATCAGACCTGCATGGATAAGCAAACTGATGGCCAATGAACCGCCGCCGATCATGCCCCAATAACGTGCGAGCATGTTCTTTTGTTTGATAGGAACAGGAGTCAAATGTGCCAACTGTTCGTGCTGGATCTGCCGCACTTGCTCAGGAATTCCGGGAGTGTTTGTGGGATTGCTCATAGTCGTGAAGTGTTATTGGCTTCACGGATTGGCAGCCCTTTTATTGGAACATTGCTGAAAATTCAGCAAATCATGCTGCTCGATGGATCGTTGAATCGCCTTCTGACACCTTGGAAAAAAGGTTCCAATAAAAAAACCGCGCCTCATCGAAATGATGAGACGCGGCTTGTATGAGTGAAGCTGGCTAGAGTCCTATTTCTTATCAAAGATGGAACCCTGCTCGCGATCCCCGACCTTGAGATAGCGGTAGTAAACTTCCAGCATCAGAGTGCAGAGAGCCGTGCGATAAATATCGCGATCAGCACCTG
>JANYJH010000351.1 GCA_025361865.1 Phragmitibacter sp. | reverse complement strand
CGCGCAGATGCTCGTTCGTCATGCCACACAACCCACTAGCACGGGGCTTTGGAGTCGGCCCTGGGTGGGGCCGTTGCTCTTGATGGCCGCCGCCGCGTTGTGCTTAGTGCCGCCACTCAGGCTCGATGGCGGTGGTCGCTTTGCCTTGGCGGGTTATGCAGCGGCGCTGTTCGCGGTGCTGGGCGGCGGCTTGGTAGCGGGCATGGCTTTGCGCGTTCTGGCCTTGGGATTGAAGCCCTTCACATCGGCTCATGCAACGCTGAATCTCGCCGCGAGTCATCTGCGTCGTGCTTCGGGTCGGCATCGACTTGCCGCAGCGGGATTGCTTTGCGCCGTGAGCATGACGGCGGGCATGGCGATCCTCGTGGGCAGCTTTGACAAGACCATGCGCGGCTGGATTGCGCGAACCTTTCAGGCGGACATTTACCTCTCCAGCGATGGCGCTCAGGGCGCGTCATTGGAGAATCGAATCAGTGCGGCGACGGTGAAGGAGATCGCATCGAGACCGGACATCGCTGAGGTGAATGGCGTGCAGTTCGCCATCGTGCAACTGACTGAAGGCTCGACGATGCTGGCCGCTGGAGACATGGCCTTCATGCAGCGTCATGTGGACATGGCCTGGGTTCAGAAACCCGTGGATGACGCGGCCTTTGATTTGCAACAAAGCGAGCGCCAATGCCTCGTCAGTGAGAGCTTTAGCGAACGCTTCCGCAAGGTTCGTGGGGATGTCATTCAGGTGCCGACGCCCGATGGCGTGAAGACGCTGACCATCGCGGGGGTGTTCTCTGATTACGGGAATGAGAAGGGCTCCATCACGGTGGACCGCTTCTATTTCGGACGCTGGTTCAAGGAGGATTCCGTGGCGCGGTTGATGCTGTTTGTGAAGCCTGGCGTGAGCGCGGAGGCCGTGCGCGGTGAGTTGTTGACGGCTTATCCGGGCATGTCCGCTTTCACGAATGGTCATCTGCGCAGCGAGGTTCTGCGCATCTTCCGGCAGACGTTCGCCATCACGGACGCGCTGGAATTCATCGGCGTTCTGGTCGCGGTCATGGGGCTAGGCATGACGCTGGCCAGTGTGCTGCTGGATCGTCGGCATGAGTTGACCACCCTGCGGCGGCTGGGCATGACGCGGGAGAGCATGGCATGGGCGGCGGCGTGGGAAGGCTTATTGCTGGCCGTCGGCGGCGCGGGCTGTGGCTTGATCATTAGCGTTGGCTTGGGTTGGTTGCTGGTGTTCGTGATCAACAAACAAACCTTTGGCTGGACGCTGGAGTTTCATTTGCCCGTCGCGCAGATGATGTGGCTCACGGCGCTGGTGCTGAGCGCGGCGGGCTCCGTGTCTTATGCCGTGGGTAAATGGGGCGCGGAGTTGCCTGTGGATCGTGAAGAATGATGAAACGATTATCTTACTTCCTTCTGTTGCTGGTTGGCTTTGCGCTGCACGCGGATGATTTTCATCCGCCCATGCAGACCTCAGAAGGTTTCGCCGTGCCGCAACCGGGGCGCGTCTTCAGCTTCCCACGCGATCACGGAAGTCATCCTGAGTTCAAGGTGGAATGGTGGTATGTGACCGGACATCTCTTGGCCGAGGATGGCCGCCGCTTTGGTTATCAGGCCACGTTTTTCCGGCAGGCCGCGAAGGGCGATGGCGCGGAAAATCCGCTCTTCCAGCATCGCCAAATGTATCTCACGCACATGGCGTTTCTGGATGCGAACACAGGCCACTTCCTTCATCAGGAGCGGGTCAATCGCGGAGGCTGGGATGCGGACAGCAGCGTGACGGGACTCGATGTCTTCAATGGCAACTGGTCACTGAAAATGAACGGCGCGGATATGACCTTGCGCGGTTCCGCAACGGGCGAAGCCGCGTTCGATTTACAACTCAAGCCATCCAAGCCACTGGTCATGTTTGGTGTAAACGGCGTCTCCCGCAAAGCGGCGCAGCCCACGGCGGCCAGCCATTACCTGACGTTCCCGCGCCTTGCGACAGAAGGCACGGTGCGCATCGGCAATGAATCGCTGAAGGTTCACGGCGAGTCCTGGATGGATCACGAAATCAGCAGCAGCCAGCTCTCGCCAGAGCAGATCGGCTGGGATTGGGCCGCGATTCAACTCAAGGACGGTCGGGAGTTGATGGTCTATCGAATGCGCTTGAAGAATGGGGGCGTTGACCCTTTCAGCACGCTGGCTTGGGTGGATGCCGCAGGGGTGGTGAAGCACGATACTTTTTCATGGAAGGAGCTCGGCTTCTGGCTGAGCAAAGTGACTCAGGCACGCTATCCCGTGCAGGTCGAAATCACCGCCAATGATCCTGCCACGCAGAAGCGGATGAGCCTGCGCCTTGAACCGCTCGCGGAAGCACAGGAACAAACGGGCGCGCTCGGTGGAACGGCCTATTGGGAAGGGGCTTGTCGCGTGCTGGATGATCAGGGGAAAGATGTCGGTTCAGCCTTCCTAGAGCTGACGGGATATAGCGGCGATCTCTCTGCGAAGTTCAGGTGAAGTCGCCATTGCCATCATCGTTAGTTGCCGCTTCATAACTGTTTTATGCTTCGTCTCTCCTCTTCTGTATTCGGTCTCTGTGGTCTGCTGCTGCTCAGTTCATGCGCGAACCTCGGCGTCGTTCAGAAGCTGCAACGCCCGCCGATGGATCGCGCGGCCACGGCTTGGGAACGGCTTGCACATGAGTCCTTGACAGAGGTTGAGCAAGTCGCGGTGCTGGATGATTACCGGCGTGCGGTGACGGATGCGGTGACGGATCTGGCGAAGCATAAGGAGCCGCGTGAGTGGAGGCTCCGGGAAGGCTTTCCGGGCCAGAGTAAGGTCTGGACGGTGCGCATCGAATCCGTGAATGCGCCATCCTATGCGCAGTGGAAGCCAGCGTTGTTTGATGACGTTCGCTGGCTGGAGCCGAGGAAAGATAGTGCGATCAAAACGGCCCAGCGCGGGGGTGTTGGCGCGCCCTTGGCCGGAGTTCGGAAGGTGCATGGGCGCTCAAGAGAAGGCGATCATAATCTTCAACGCGACCAGTTCGCGGCGATGACGGCGGTGATCGAATTCCCCCCGAAGGGCGAGCCTGTGCTGAGGCTCTATGATCCACGGGAAGTGCGGGAAGTGACGGTGGGCTCGCATAAGATGGTGTTGGCGGCGGACTTCGTTTCACCCGCGCACCGCATGTTGAATGAGCGGTCCTTTATCAAGATGGCCATCGGCGGGCTGCTCCGTCCTGAGAGCTTCCTGGAGCGACAGGGCCTCTTTATGTTGGAGCCTTATCGGGCGGACAAAGTGCCAGTCATCTTCGTGCATGGGCTGCTGTCTGATCCGCATATCTGGGAGAATGAAGTCGCCGCGCTGGAGTCCGATCCTGAGTTGGGCAAACGGGTGCAGTGCTGGTATTTCGTCTATCCCACAGGTCTGGCCGTAGCGGCTTCATCCAAGCGCTTGAGGGACGCCATTGACCTAGTGGAGAAGGAGAAAGACCCCGGTCATCGAGCGCCCGGCCTGCGGCACATGATGCTCGTCGGCCACAGTATGGGCGGGCTGCTCTCACGAATGCAGGTGATTGATTCAAGCAATGTCTTTTGGCGGAGCTGGTTCACGAAGGACCCGGATCAGGTGCCGCTCCGCCCGGAAATGCGCACGGCTCTTCAGGACGCGATGTTCTTCCAGCACAACCCGGACATCCAGCGCGTCGTCTTCATCGCCACGCCTCATAAGGGTAGCCACATCGCAGACACATGGATTGGCCGCTTTGGTTCCTGGCTCATCCGAGTGCCGCTGGATACGCTCTCCCTGGTGCGCAGCGTGGTGACTCTGGACACGACTCTGATCAATCCTGAAAGGCTCAACTTTCGCAATCTCGGCGCGGACAGCATCAATAGCCTTTCACCTAATCATCCGCTCATCAAGGCGCTCAACAGTCGCCCCATCCTCGTGCCGCATCACTCCATCATCGGGAACTATGGGAACATGAGCCCGCTGGAGATGTGCTCTGATAAAGTCGTCCCCTACTGGAGCTCCCACATCCAAGGCGATACCTCAAAGCAAGAGCTGCTCGTTCCCTATTGGCACGGCTGCGTGGAAAAGCCTGAAGTGGTAGAAGAAGTGAAACGCATTGCCCGGCTTCATGTGATGGGGAAATGAGGCTGTGCCGGATGCCTCACCTCGTCCTCGGTCTCCTCAGTATTTAGGGAAGATGTCTGGCGTCGGGAAGCGGTCTTCATGGTGGAAGTTGCCGCTGTCGAGGTATTCCTCTCGTGGCATGTGGACATCGGGCCAGGCGGCGGGACGGATGCGGATGACTCGGGTGGGGCGGAGGCCTTCGGTGATGAGGTCCGTCTCAAAACGAACCTGGATGCCGCTGCTGCTCAGAGGGACATCGCCGGGCGTTTTCGTGACGTCGAGGATGGTGCCTCGGGAGGCCATTTGAGCGGGTCCGGCGGTGCCGCCTTCGGTGTGTTTTAAGGTGTTCTCAGCCCCGTTCACCAGCACCGGGATGTCCTTCTTGAAATCAGCGTAGAGACTGGCGTCCATGCCGCCGAACAGGGTCGCGGTCACTGTCGCGCGACCGAATTTGCCATACTCCACGGCATCCACAGACGCGGGCATCCAACGGCTGCGAATGAAGGCCTTGTGCGTCTCGGTTTGGTTATGAGCGGCGCGTTGCATCGCGGCATCGTCCAGCCAGATATCCGAGATGTGGAAGCGGATGAATACCCCGCCCAGCGTGGGCTTCCAGATGATCCCAAGCTGGACGGCCTGGCCGCCGAGTGATTTCTTCCCGCTCGCAGGCCAAACGCCCTCGGTGATCAAGTCGGCGATCTCCAGACATTCGCGACCGCGCCAGATGCGGGTGGCAGCGTCAAAGGTCAGTGTTTCCTCGCTGGCTTGGCCATCCGTGCCAGCCTTGGGCTCACGGCTGGCGACGATCAACCCCTCGTTGTTTTTGAGGTCCACTTCTTTGAGCTTCCAGACCAAGCCCTCGCGCTGGCAGTGGCTGGCTTCGTCTTCGAGGAGGAGGACGTGATTCTCAGCGGGGGCAAAACCGGCGCCACCCTCTGCGTCTTTCTTCTTGTTGTTAATCGGCAACACCGGCACGGCGGAAATCTTCGGGTCAGGCGGGAGAAAGGCGCTGACATGCAGCATGGTGCCGAGTGGGATGTCTCGAAGATCCGCTGGTGCGCCGTGATAACGGACCATGCCATAAGGGAGCATGGCGAAAGGCTGTGGCTCGTTCCGGCGGAACGCGCCCGTCCCTTGCACGCGGAGGCTGCCACGGCGGTTCGCATGATCCACGAACACCAGTTCACCTCGATAGGAACGCGCTTTATCGAACGGCGGAAACTTCCCCGCTTCGGGACGAAACACTTCTGTTCTTTGTTCTTGGTTCTTTGTTCCTGGTTCTTCGTTGGCGGCGTTCGCGTGAACGAGCAACAAACCAAGAACCATGAACGAGGAACTAAGAACTGCCGACCAAGAGCGAGTAACTAAGAACGAGGAACCAAGAACCAAGAACATGTAGATCAGTATTTCGGGAAGATAGCCGGGGTTGGGAAGCGGTCATCGGCGTTGGAGCTATCGCCCACGTATTCCTCGCGTGGCACTTGCACCTGAGGCCAGCTCGCAGGGCGGACGCGGACGACTCTTGTGGGGCGGATGCCTTCGATGACGAGGTCCGTCTCAAAGCGGATTTGAAGGCCGCTGCTGCCCAGCGGGACCTCGCTAGGCACCTTTATGACTTCGACGATGGAGCCTTTGGAAGCCATGTGCGCGGGGCCATAGCCGCCTCCGGCATGTTTTAGGGTATTCTCGGCCCCATTTATCAGCACCTGGACGTCTTTCTGGAAATCGGCGTAGAGGGAGGCGTCCATCCCGCCGAATAAAGTCGCGGTCACGGTCGCTCGGCCGAACTTGCCATACTCGACGTTATCGATCCAAGCGGGCATCCAGCGGCTGCGGATGAAGGCCTTATGCGTTTCGGTTTGAATCTGAGCGGCACGTTGCGTGGCGGTGTCATCCAGCCAGATGTCTGAGATGTGGAAGCGGGCGAACACACCATCCGGCGTGGGCTTCCAAGTGATCCCGAGCTGGACGGCTTGGCCATCGAGCGATTTCTTCCCGCTGGCAGGCCAAGTGCCCTCCGCGATCAAGTCGGCGATGCCGAGGCGTTCGCGCCCGCGCCAGAGGCAGGTGGCGGCGTCAAAGGTCAGCTTTTCCTCGCTGGCCTTCCCATCTCCGCCTGCCTTCGGTTCACAGATGGCGACGATCATTCCCTCATTGTTCTTGAGGTCCACCTCCTTAAGCTTCCAAACCAAGCCCTCGCGCTGGCAGTGGCTGGCTTCGTCTTCGAGCAGGAGAATGTGGTTCTCCGCCGGAGCCACACCGGTGCCGCTGTAGCCCGCGATTTTGTCCTTGTTATCGACCGGCAACACCGGCACAGCGGACATCTTCGGGTCCGGTGGGAGAAAAGCGCTGACGTGCATCACCGTGCCCAGCGGAAGGTCTCTCAAATCCGCCGGTGCGCCGTGATAGCGAACGACGGCGTAGGGTAGCAGGGCGAAGGGTTGCGGGGGATTGCGAAAATACGTGCCCGCCGCATGCACGCGGATGCTGCCGCGACGGTTGGCATGATCCACAAACACGAGTTCGCCCCGGTAAGAGTGCGCCTTTTCCAGCGGCGGAAACTTACCGGCCTCGGGACGGAATGGCTCTATCTTTTGTTCTTGGTTCTTGGTTCCTGGTTCTTCGTTGGCGGCGTTCGCGTGAACGACCAACAAACCAAGAACGAAGAACGAGGAACGAAGAACCTCCAACCATGAACAAACCAAGAACGAAGAACGAGGAACGAAGAACTTCATAACGCGATGACTTGGTTGCTGTCGCCAAACTTATCTGTTTCCACACCCATGCGCTGGGCCATGAGGAGAAGGAGGTTGCTCATGTGGGCCTCGGTGTTCGCGGGGCGGCTGCAGAGCTGGTAATGGGCGGAGGTGAGCGCTCCTTCCGCATCGAGCGCGTAGCCTTGGAAGTCTTTGGCCTGCTTGTTTAAGTCAAGATGGCTGCCGTGTTTCAAGCCGAGGTCCGATCCGCCGGCGAGCACCAGCGGGAGGTTGGCGTTGCCGTGGCTGTGACCGTAGGACATGCCGCTGCCGAAGAGCGCCATAGTCGAGCCGAGCAACGGCTTGCCGTGCAGGTCCTTGGTCTCTGCGAGCCGGGTGAGGAAGTAGCTGAACTGCTCGATGGCGAAGGTGTCGTAGTTGGTGAGCTTTTCCATGTAGCCCAAGTCGCCGCCGTGGTGGCTGAGCTGATGGCGCGACTCCGTGATGCCGATCTCAGGAATGGCAATGGCTTGGCCCTCCCCGCCCAAGCTGAAGGTGGCGACGCGTGTTACGTCTGTCTGAAAGGCGAGCACCATGAGGTCATAGACTGTGCGGAAATAATCACCCGCCTTGGTGTCGGCGATGTCGCGGTTGGTGCGCGTGCGATCGGCGTCGGAGATGACGGGCAGCGGTGTATCGAGCCAGGCATCGGCCCGCCGCGTGCGGATCTCTGCCTCGCGGACAGAGGTGAGGTATTGATTCATGCGGCCCTTGTCCTCGGTGCCCATTTTCTTTTCAAGCCGACGCACTTCGGCGAGGTTGTCATCGAGAACGCTGCCTTTACGGCGCAAGGCGCGGCGCTGGGCGGCGATGCCACCTTTCGGCGCCTCGAACATGGACGCGAAGATCTCACTGCAACGCTTCATCGCTGGGAGCCGAACGCCGTCCGCGGTCCAAGCGAGCGACTCCTGGGTGATGGCGACCTCTATCGATGGGAAGCGCGTATGTTGCGCGGTGATCTCCGCCATCTTCTGGTCCACGGAAATGGTGTTTTTATCAGAAGGGCCAAGCTTGCCGCCGGTCAGCCAGACGCTGATGCAGTTGTGGTGATGGCTGAGGCTTCCTGGGTGATGCAGACCGCTGATGGGCGTGATGACATCGCGATGTTTCTCCAACGGCATGAGCGAGCGGGAGAACTTATAATCCTTCCCCTGCGTGGTGATCTGGTAGTTCAGCGAATGGACGCCGTTCGCAATGTAGATGAAAGCGCTGCGCTTTGGCGTGGCCGTGGCTGCCTCGGATGCCCGGAGCGGGACCATGCACTCCAGCAGGGGCAGGGAGATGAAGCTGCCCAACGCTTTGAGGGCATGACGGCGGTCGATTAGCCAGGATTGGGAGAGGTAGTTACTCATAGGATGGAGAGGTGGAGTGACGGAGTAGTGGAGTTACAGAGGATGGGTCGATGGAGAGGTGGAGCGATGTGTTTCATTACTCCATCATCCCTTCCAGAAGTAGGTTGAGATCGTGTGCGACGGCGGGGTCTGCGCCATACTCAATGGGGCTTTCGCGGACGACGAGTGTCTCGGTCCAATCGTTGGCATCGCGTTTCAGTTCGAGGGCCTCGACGAGCTTCAGGAGACGATTCTCCAGCCGGAAAATCAGCGTGTCGAGGTGCTCAAAGGTGGAGAGTTCGATCTGGCCATTGCGTGAGTAGGCGATGAAACCCGAAAGAGTTTCGCCGAGTGATCCCAAAGCAATATTGAGATACTGAAGGTATTCACGAACGGTGCGGCGACAGTAGCCTTCGGCGATGTTGCGGTGAACGGAATCACTAGAAGCCATGGACTGCGAGGCGAGTTTCTTCAACTCAAAAGGCCACCCGCGAACAGCGCTCAAAGCGAGCCCATAAAGCTCGATAGCATCCTGCCATACCAGCAACTGCTGGTATCCACGGTTCTTATTTCGTCTCGTGGTGCTCATGTTCATTCATCACTCCAATACTCCTCCACTCCATCACCGCTTCCTCATCAGTTCCGAAAGCGCCACAGCGCGAACAATGTCCTTCACCCCAGCTTTCCCTTTCTTCGCTTCGGCCTCGATGGCTTTGAGATCGTCCTGATCGTCAATGGTGAGCACGCGGCGGAGGCTGTAAGTGCAGAGGTGTTCGATGAAGGCATGCACGAACTTGTCGTGATCCTCGATCAGCAGGCGTTTGAATTCGTTGGCATCCTTGAAGGGGCGACCATCGGGCATCAGGCCAGCGGGATTGATCAAAGGGTCTTCACCGACTCCCGCCGCGATCTTCTCCCGCGTGCGCCATTGGCCGATGGCATCGTAGTTGTCCCAAGCGAGTCCGAGGGGGTCGATCTTCGCGTGGCAGGCGGCGCAGTTCACGTTGCTGCGATGCGCTTCGATCTTATCGCGAAGCGTTGCCTTGGCGCTTTTCGGGGGATTGGGTTCGATGGCAGGCACGTTGGCCGGAGGCGGCGGGGGCGTCTTGGCAAAAATCACCTCACTGAGCCAGACGCCGCGGTGCACCGGGCGGTGGCGCGTGCCGTCGGAAGTCAGTCCGAGCATCGCGCCCATCGCCAACAGTCCGCCGCGATGATCTTCGGGCTTGAGTGAAACGCGTTGGAAGCCGTCCGTCTTCAGCTCCGGAAATCCGTAGAAATCGCACAGCCGGCCATTGGCCATGGTCCAATCGGAATCGATGA
>JANYJH010000319.1 GCA_025361865.1 Phragmitibacter sp. | reverse complement strand
AAGATCATCCGCACGGATGTCGGCGACCGCTATGTCATCGCGAAGATGCGCGAGCTCAATACCAACTTCGGTGGCGAAGAGAGCGGCCATGTGGTTTTCCGTGACTACGCGACCACAGGAGACGGGCTCATCGCCGCCTTGCAGATCCTCAAGATCATGGCTCAGACTGGCAAGCCACTCAGTGAACTGCGCAAGTGCATCAAGCTCTTTCCACAGGCCAAGCGTTACTTGAAAGTGAAGTCCAAACCGCCACTCGTGGAACTGGTGGAAGCGAACAAGCTCATTGAAGCGACTAATACCGGACTCAAAGGTGAAGGCCGTATTCTGCTCCGCTATTCAGGCACAGAGTCCATCATTCGCTTGTTGATTGAAGGCCGCAGTGCTGAATACATCGAAGCCGAAGCGACGAAGATTGCGGATGCTTTGATTGCGCAGATCGGGTGATGTTACATCTCGTAGTAGCCGACGTGAGGAGGCTCAAAATAAAGGCGACTGAGATGCTTCAGCAGGAAGGGCATCTGTCGTTACTTGTTCGTGCGGCCAGCCACACGAACAAGCTGGATTGGATACTGCTTCTGCTGGAGCGGTGCCTTGAAGGAAACAAGAGCCTCCTCACGTCGGCTGCTACTTCCCCTTCATCAGGCTGACCATCAGACCTCCTGCGAGCGTCAGCAGGAGGCCGATGCCCAGATAGGAACATTGAAGTGAGTGAGGCATTTCGGTTGAGCAATAAAAAACCCGCTCGATGAAGAGCGGGTTTGCGGTTCAGAAGAAAGGGTAGGGGAGTAATCCTGTTATCCATCAAGGCCGCAAAGCCGCATCCACTGGGCAAGCCAGAGGCGGTCGGTCTTAATAATGGCGGCGTTCAAAGTCATGAAGGTGATTCATATTGAGCCGTCTTGATGAGGCTGCAAGCAGGAATGCAGTCACTTTGATCTTGCGCAGAGCCACGGGCCACGCTTGAGCAAAGCATGAACTATTTCATTACCGGCACGGACACCGACGCGGGCAAAACTTACGTGACCTGCCTTCTGCTGGAAGCGATGAAGCGCGCGGGTTTGAGTGCGGCTGGCTTCAAGCCGCTCTGCTGTGGGAATCGAGGCGATGCCGCAGCCCTCTTGGCGGCTGGTTCCGAAGGCGTGACGATTGACGAAGTGAATCCTATCTGGCTGAAGATGCCCGCCTCACCTTACGCGGCGGCCTTGTATGAGAATCGCCTGTTAAATTTGCCATCGCTACATGATGCCTTTCATGCGCTGACGCATCGCTTTGATTCCGTGCTGGTCGAAGGTGCCGGTGGCTGGGAAGTGCCTCTGGCTCCGCAATACACGATGGCAGACTTCGCTGTGGAACTGGCGTTGCCCGTGATCGTAGTCGTGAACAACAAACTCGGCGCGCTCAATCACACGATCCTCACTGTGAAAAATATCCAGTCCCGCCACCTGAAGTGCGCGGGCTTGATCCTGAATCAAGTCGCTGATGAACGTGATCCCGCGAGCATCTCGCATCGGATGATCCTTGAGCAAATGCTAGATGTTCCCGTGCTCGCAGAAGTCATGCACGGCGAGACTGAGATCAGCGTGGATGGGCTTGAACTCGGTTAGACAGAATTCACGGAATTAAACAGAATTTTAATCTCATTAATTCTGTGAAATCCTGTTAATTCTGTCTAAAGAACACCTCCCATGTCTGACGCATCCTCCCAAGAACGCTTTGAAACCAAGGCCATCCACACCGGTCTGAACTGGCGTGAACAAACAGGCGCGGTGATTCCTCCGGTGTTCCTGACCAGCACGTTTGAATACGGAAATGCAGGCGGCTTTGACTACACGCGCTCGGGCAATCCGAACTTCCGCAATCTTCAGGAGGTGTTGGCTTCGCTCGAAGGCTGCGCTCATGCCTGCGTGTTCGCCAGTGGGGTGTCTGCGATCACGGCCATCGTCTCCACACTGAAATATGGCGATGTCGTCGTGCTGGAAGAGAACGTCTATGGCTGCACCTATCGGCTCTTCGCCCGTGTGTTTGAGAAGTTCGGTATCAAGGCCTGCTACTTCGATCTTACGAACACGGCTAACTACGCGAAGATTACTGAGTTGAAGCCTGCGCTGGTCTGGATCGAATCGCCGACCAATCCACTCCTGAAGGTGCTGGACATCGCGGCCATCAGTGAGGTCGCGAAGTCCGTGAATGCGCCTGTGGTGGTGGATAACACCTTTGCTTCCAGCTATCTCCAGAGGCCGGTCGAGCTCGGCGCGACGCTCTCGCTGCTGAGCACCACCAAATACTCCAATGGCCACTCGGATGCCCTTGGCGGCGCGGTTTGCACGAACAGCGATGAGTGGCAGGAGAAGATGATCTTCGCGCAAAAGGCCCTCGGCTTGCAGCCCTCGCCGTTCGATACTTGGCTGACGACACGCGGCATCAAGACGGAAGCCATCCGCATGGAGCGTCACAATGCGAACGCCTTGGCCCTCGCTGAGCGACTGGAGAACAAGCCCGGCATCCGCTGGGTGCGCTATCCTTTCCTGGCTTCCCATCCACAGCATGAACTGGCGAAGAAACAGATGCGCGGAGGCAGCGGCCTCATCACCGCTGATCTAGGTTTGAGCCTTGAGCAAACGATGGCCTTCATGGAGAAGTCCCGTTACTTCACCAAAGCGGAAAGCCTGGGGGGCATCGAGTCCCTCATCTGTCATCCCGCGACCATGACCCACGCCAGTGTGCCGCGTGAGGTGCGTGAGTCCGTCGGCATTACGGATGGCGTGGTGAGATTCAGCGTGGGCATTGAGCATGTGGAAGATTTGTGGACGGATATTGAAGCTGCGATGGGAGATTAATCATGATCTCACCAAAGGCGCTAAGGTCTGAACCATTCCAGCTTTTTGAAGTTAAAAAACTTTACGTCTTGGCGCCTTTGCGTGAGACCTTCCTGTGCCCATGCGCGACCTTCTCACTGACCCTATGTTCCGCGCCGAAGACCTCGGCGTTCCGATTCCTCCAACGCCCTATGGCGTCTCGGTTTGTCTCCCGTTGTGGGAGCATGTCATCGGCTATGAAGAGAAGGATGAGCGGGTCACTAGCAAGTTCCAGAGCGGCTATCCGCGCTTCTTTGTGCCGCCTGCCATCGCGGCTTTGATCACGGCTTTGGAGAAGGAATATGCGCAGGCAGATGAGCGTGCTTTGGTCTTTCCTCGTCGCATTCATGCGGAGCGCTGCGCGGCGTATGTTCGTCGCAGCATCGGTGCGGAAGCGCGGGTGATCGAGCACGGGCCGGAAGCCCTAGGCGTGGTCCTGTTCCCTGCGAGTGCTTATGATGCGGCCCGTCGTTATTGGAGGTTCTGTGGCGAGATCGTGAGCAGCCGACAATCCGAAGCGGCGCTCGGTTTAGCTCATCAAGAGGTGACGAAGGAACAAGGCGAAGCCGCCAGTCAGCTCATCAAGCAACGCCTCGCCGACCTCACGGGACAGAACGTCGAAGACATCTTCCTATTCCCTTCGGGCATGGCGGCCAACTTTGCTGTTCATCGGATGCTGACTACGCTGTTGCCTGGAAGGAAGACAGTGCAGCTTGATTTCCCGTATGTGGATGTGCTGAAAATCCAGCAGATGTTCGGAGTCGGCGCGCACTTCCTGCCGTTCTGTGAAGAAGCCGATTACGAGCGTCTCCGCGAGCTCATCAAGACCGAGCCGCTCGCCGGTTTGTTCCTAGAGATGCCGAGCAATCCACTGCTTAAATGCGTGGATGTGCGCCGGGTCACTGAGATGCTTTTCCTTGAAGAGAAGGACGTGCCGATCATCATGGATGATACGGTGGCGAGCTGCGCGAATGTAGATGCCTTCCTCGTCGCGGATGTCGTGACCACCAGTCTGACCAAAGCTTTTTCAGGCGTTGGTGATGTCTTGGCAGGAAGCGTTATCATCAATGGAGACTCGCCTTATCGCGAGGAGTTCTCCGCGTTCCTGCGGGCTCATCATGACAACGAAATCTGGCGTGCGGATGCCATCGTCTTGGAACAGAACTCCCGCGACTTTCTGGAGCGTGCCCGCACCATGAGCCGCAATGGCGTGGCCTTGTATGAATTCCTCGCGCAGCATCCAGCGGTCGAGCGCGTCTTCCACACCATTGAAGATCAGAGCGGCATCTATGACCATCTGCAAAAGGCGCAAGGCGGGCACGGCTGCCTGCTGTCCTTCGTCTTAAAGGACAAGGCGAAGACGCCCGCTGTTTATGACGGGATGGAGTTCAGCAAAGGCCCGAGCCTGGGAACGAACTTCACGCTGGTCTGCCCTTACACTTTACTGGCCCACTATGATGAACTCGACTGGGCAGAAAGCTGCGGCGTGGATCGGCATCTCTTGCGCGTGTCCGTGGGCCTGGAGCCAGCGGAAGTCATCGTGGAGCGGATGAAGCGGGCACTGGGTTAAATGGAGCGCCGCTTTAGCCCGCCATGAAGCGGCCCTATGGCCACGCTCCTTTCCTATTTTTGCCTTGCTTACCTTATTAAACTGAGCACCCTAGCGCGCACTTTTTACTCATCATGCAAAGCCTTTGGAACGATCAAGAAGCCGCCTCATTTGGAACTGACCTACTCGGCCAGCGCGTTTACACCTCGCGTCTGTTGGGTCGTAATCCCGCGCTGGTCTTGCACGGCGGTGGGAACACTTCAGTCAAAGTGGAGGAGAACGACTTCTTCGGCGAGCCCGTGAGCCTTTGCTATGTGAAGGGTTCCGGCTGGGATTTGGCGACGATCGAGCGCGAAGGTTTCTCTCCCGTGCGCATGAACGCTTTGCTCAAAATGGCGGAGCTTCCAGCGATGTCCGACTCCGATATGGTGCTGCAACAACGCGCTGCGATGACTAATCCAAACGCGCCCGCAGCCAGCATCGAGGCCATTCTCCATGCGGTGCTGCCGTTCCGCTTTGTGGATCATAGCCATGCGAACGCCATCTCCGCGCTCACTTGCAATGCCGATGGCGAAGCCCGCGTGAAGGAAATTTTCGGTAAGCGCGTGCTGGTCGTGCCTTATGTGATGCCCGGCTTTATTCTGGCGAAGACGGTTTATGACATGATCAAAGGCCGCAATCTGCGCGCTGAAGGCATTGAAGGCATCGTGCTGTTGAAGCACGGACTCTTCACCTTCCATGATGAGGCGCGCCGCAGCTATGAGTTGCACATTGAGATGGTGACGATGGCTGAGGAATGGCTGGCCAAGCATGACCCAGCGCCGCTTTGCGCGGGAGGTAAGGGGACGTGTGAGACGGAAGCGGGAATGCCCGCGCATCTGGCGCATGAAGACCTCGTGGACCTCGCGAAGCTGCGCAAAGCCGTCTCCATCAAGCGAGGCCACGCGCAGATCGCGAAGCTCGATCCCTCACCGCAAGCCGCCAGCTATGCGAGCAGTAATGGGGTGGAGAACTACGGCACGCGCGGCCCGCTGACGCCGGATCATAGCATCCGCACGAAGCGGGCTCCGGCCTTCATCGGTGAAGACATCGCTGCGAGTGTGCAGAAGTTTGCGGATGATTATGCGGCGTATTTCCAAAGGAATGCGGATGGCCAAATGATGCTCGATCCCGCGCCGCGTTTTGCCTTGTGGCCGAACAAGGGCATCGTCAGTTTCGGGGACACGATTAAGGACGCCAACATCGTGGCGGACATCGCCGGGCACACCGCGAAGACCGTGCATCTGGCGCAGGTCATCGGCCAGTGGGAGCCCTTGCCAGAGAAGGACATTTTCGAGATCGAATACTGGGAACTGGAGCAGGCCAAACTGCGTAAAGGCCCTGCGCGTAAAGTGCTGCAAGGCAAGGTCGCGCTCGTCACCGGTTGTGCGGCAGGCATCGGCTTCGCCATAGCGGAGAGCCTCGCTGAGCAAGGCGCGCAGGTCGTCGGCGTGGACATTGACAAGGACATTCCCGAGATCATGAAGAAGATCGGTGCCGTCGGCATCATCGTGAACCTCACGGAAGACAAGCCCGTGCAGGACGTGGTGGACTTCGCCGTGCGTGAGTTCGGTGGACTCGACATCGTGGTCTCGAACGCGGGCATCTTCCCGAAGAACGAGTATCTGGATTCCATGACCCAGAACGACTGGGATCGCACGATTTCCATCAATCTCACCAGCCATCAGAAGCTCATGGGCAAGGTTATCCCGTTTCTGAAGCAGGGCATCGAGGCCAGCATCATCTTTGTGGGCAGCCGCAATTACAAAGCGCCCGGCCCTGGTGCCGCCGCTTACTCATGCAGCAAGGCCGCCCTCACTCAGCTCTGCCGCGTAGCCGCGCTGGAACTCGCTCCTGACAAAGTGCGCGTGAACATCGTGCATCCTGATGCGGTCTTTGACACGAAGCTCTGGACGGCGGAAGCGCTGGAACGCAGCGCCACGCGCTACGGCATGACCATTGAGGAATACAAGACGAAGAACCTCATGAAAGTCGAGATCAAGAGCAAGGACATCGGCAACATGGTGGCCGCGATGGCCTCACCCTTATTCCTGAAAGTCACTGGCGCACAGATCCCGGTGGATGGCGGGAACGACCGCGTGATTTGAGCCGTTCGTTTTGACAAGAACCGTCCATTTCGCTAAAACCAGCGCCATCACATTCAACCCTTCCCACTATGAGCAACACCGCCAAGAAAATCATCAACGACCCCCTGAAATGTGCCGACGACCTCTTCGACGGCCTCGTGTTCGCCTATGACGGCAAGGCCCGTAAAGTGGGTAAGCGCTCCATCGTCATGAACGATCTGAGGCCCAATGCCCCCGCGCTGCTCGTCGGCGGCGGCGCAGGTCATGAGCCTATCTATCACGGCCTCGTCGGCAAGGGCATGGCGGATGGCGCAGCCGTGGGGGACATCTTCGCGGCTCCGCCGCCGGACATCGTTTTTGAAGCCACGGAGGCCGTGAACCGAGGCAAGGGCGTGCTCTATCTCTACGGCAACTACGCGGGTGATGTGATGAACTTCGACATCGGCGCTGAACTGGCCGCTGATGAAGGCATTGAAGTGAAGACGGTCATCATCTCGGATGACGTGGCTTCCGCGCCGATGAGCATGAAGCATAACCGCCGTGGAGTAGCGGGACTGGTGCCCATCGTGAAGATCGCTGGCGCTGCGGCATCCGTCGTGGATTCGTTAGATGAACTGGTGCGCATCGCGCAGAAAGCTTGTGACCACACGCGCTCCGTGGGTGTCTCCACCAAACCCGGTAGCATCCCCGCCACAGGCGCTCCGACCTTTGACCTCGCGGATGACGTGATCGGTCTCGGCATGGGGATTCACGGCGAGAAGGGCATCGGCCTTATCCCGATGTGCACCGCAGACGAACTCGCGCCGAAGATGCTGGACCTCATCTTCGCGGATGACCTCGCCTTAAACGCAGGCGATGAAATCGTCTTCTTCGTGAACAGCCTCGGCAGCACCCACATGATGGAATTGCTCATTCTCCTGAAGTCCGCGAAGCCGCTGCTCGAAGCCCGTGGGCTGAAGGTGCATCAGACCATCGTGGACAACATCGTCACCTGTCAGGAAATGGCTGGCGTCTCCTTCAGCATCCTGAAGCTCGACGCGGAGCTGAAGAGGCTCTGGGACATGCCCTGTGAGTCCGTGGGCTACACGAAGCTCTGAGCCAGATGCTCCACGCAGATGCGTGACCACGTTTCAAGGCCATCCACGTTCGCTTGCAGTTCCTCTAGGGTGACAAAGCGTAAATCCTGGATGGCGTCTTCGTTGGAGGTGACTTCATTGGTCTCCAACTCGAAGAGATGGACGACGCCCAGATGCACCTGTCCGACCTCGTTGGACTCGTCATTGATGAGGCCGATGACGCGCTGGGTGTGAGTGCCGACGATGTTCAGCTCTTCCGTGATTTCGCGCTCAATGCTGTTGTAGTAGGTCGTCTCCGCGAGGGAATCTTCGCGCTCATCATGCGGATTGATGTGACCGCCAATGCCGATGCTTTGTTTCGAGACGAGCCGTTTCTCACCGGATTTTCCACCTCGGGTGTAGATGAGGTATTTCCCAGCGTGATGGAAAATGGAGTAGGGGATGAGTTGTTTGTGAGTCGTGTCCACCTCCGCGGCGGGACGGGCCATGAAGAAGTTATTTCCCGGTGCGAGCATGGCTTGCAGGTAGCGCGGGGCTTCAGCCTGAAAGCCTTCAAAGGCTCCAAGCTGATCAAAAAGAGGGCGGGGAATGACGAGGACGTGTTCGACGGATGAACTCATGGGTCTCGGACGGTGCGGAGCATGGAGTCAGTGGCAAACGATTTTCTTTTTGCTTCGCGAGGATGTTCCTGTGTAAGCTTGGTTTGTTAACGCTATTTCCTTTAGACATGAACGCCACCACCACATCCCGCCGCCGTTTCCTAGTGCAAAGCGCTGCCGCACTCGGTTTCCCCACGATCATTCCTGCGACTGCCATCGGCAGAGGGGGACGCCCCGCACCTTCAGAGCGCATCACGGTGGGCATCATCGGTTGGGGCACGATTGCTTCGGACTGGACCCCTAGTTTCTTGAACAACAAGAAGTGCCAAGTCATCGCTGTGGCTGATCCCATGAAGGCTTCAGCGCATTACGGCTACCGCGCTGAAAGAATGGGTGGTCGTGAAGTGGGGAAGGACTTCATCAACAAGCACTACAGCGAGTTCAAGCCCGCTCCGGTTAAGGCTTGCACGGCTTATGCGGACTTCCGCGAGATGTTCGAGAAGGAAGACCTGAACGCCATTGAAATCTGCACGCCGGATCATTGGCACGCCTACATGGCCATCCTTGCGGCACGCAAAGGCATCCACATTTACGGGCAGAAGCCGCTCTCGCTGAACATCGGCGATGGCCGCCGCATGGTCGAGGAGATCAATAAAGCGGGCGTCACCTGGCAGACGGGCAGCCAGCAGCGGAGCGATTTGAAATTCCGCATGGCTTGCGAGTTCGTGCGCAATGGACGCATCGGCAAAGTGAAGCGCGTGCGCGTGGGACTTCCCGGCGGTCACACGAACTGGAATGGCCAAGCGGATCAGGTGAAGGCCGCACCCGTGCCAGCAGATTTTGATTACGAAATGTGGCTCGGACCGGCGGCGCAAATGGATTACCGCCCCGCGATATTGCCGCTCAACTGGCGGCATAACTATAACTTCTCCGGCGGCATGGTCACGGACTTCGGCGCGCATCACATTGACATCGCTCAATGGGCGATGGATCACGAGAGCACGGGGCCAGTCGAGATCAGCAACATCAAAGGCACCATGCCTGGCAAGGATGAACTCTACAACACGGCGACCGCTTTCCATTTTGAAACCACCTTCGCGGACGGCACCAGTTACGTCATCGCTGACACAACCGAGAAGCTCATGCCGGAAGTGAACGTCGGTATCACTGACCCGAGCAAAGAAGACCACACCGGCATCTTCTTCGAGGGCGAGAACGGCAAATGGATCTGGGTCAATCGCGGTAAGCTGGAAGCCAGCGATCCCGCCATCTTCCGTGAGAAGATCAAGCCCGAAGAGATCAACCTCTACGTCAGCAAAGACCACACGGATAACTTCCTGGATTGCGTCTATTCCGGCAAGCCACCCATCGCTCCGGTGGAGACCGCGCATCGCACCATCAGCATCTCGCACATCGGAAACATCGGCCTCCGCCTTGGTCGCACGAAGCTCAAGTGGGACCCGGTTGCAGAGCAGTTCGCGGATGACGCAGACGCCAATGGACTGCTCAAGCGCGAATGGCGCAAACCGTGGGTGCTCTAGAAAATAGCGCGTAACCAGTATAGAGTAGTGAGTAGTATGAGTCGTCTTTGGACAGGGGCCGTGTTTTACTCGCTACTGACTACTGGCTGCTGGCTACTTGGTCCTTTGCTCGCTGATGCTCAAGAATCCAGCTCTGCCCGCGCCTATGCCTACGTCGAGCCATATCAGTTGAGGTTTGAAGGCCTCGTGCGCATGACGGAGATGCTCTCTGTCATGGGCAAGCCGGATTTAATCGGCTTCCCGAGCACATCGCAGGAAATGCTTCGGGACAAGGCGCGGTCTGTGGCTGCGGAATGGCTGCAACTGAAGTTCGATGGAGTCGCCAGCTCCGCGAAACCAACGAGCGTCAGCATCGTGAAAGGAGTGCCGGGTCGAACCGAACCACTGGGCGCAGGTGATGCAGTGGTGGTCGCAGATTGCATGATCGGTTTAGTCTGGGAGATACCTTTGCCGAATGCCTGTGAAGCCATTGAAATCAAATGGCGCGGCTTTGTCGGTCCCGTGCAATCGCTGCCCGTAACGATCATCGCCGGAATTCAGAGCGATGATTTTACGTTGACGCAAACGAACCCCGGTCATGTCTGGCGGAACGAGGGGAAACTAAGGCTGCGGCAACCACTCGCGGAGGTTCCGGCTTTGCCGCCACCTCTTAAGTTCACGCTTCCGTTGGGCAGCATTCTATGGATGATCGCGGGCTATTTCGTCTTCAGAAAAAAGCGGCGTCAGG
>JANYJH010000304.1 GCA_025361865.1 Phragmitibacter sp. | reverse complement strand
CTTCTCCTCCAGCTCTTCCAAATGGATCTCCAGTTCCTTCTTGAGCAGTCCTTTCGTGTGCTCAGCGGACTCCCGAAGAAGATCGGAGACGTTGGTGAAACGTGGCTTGTCGTTTTGAATCACCACCGCATTCACGCTGATGCTGACTTCACAATCCGTGAAGGCATAAAGCGCTTGGATGGCCTGCTCCGCATCGGAACCGCTGGGCAGATGAACGATGATGTCCACGAACTCCGCCGTGTTGTCCTCGACCTTGGCGATCTTGATCTTATTCTTCTCGTTCGCGGCGACGATGGAATCCTGCAAGGAACCCGCCGTCGTGCCATACGGAACTTCCGTGATGCGCACCATGTTCCGACGAGGCACCGTCTCGATCTTCGCTCGCACCCGCACCTTACCACCGCGCGCGCCATCGTTGTAATCCGTCGCATCCATGATCCCGCCTTGAGCGAAATCCGGGAGCAGCTTGAACGGCTCACCCCGCAAGGCGGCGATGCTCGCGTCACACAACTCAATGAAATTATGAGGCAGCGCGCGACAGGACAAACCGACCGCGATGCCCTCGACTCCCTGCGCCAGAAGCAGCGGAAACTTCACCGGCAGCGTCACGGGCTCCTTGTTGCGACCATCGTAGCTCGCGGACCATTGCGTGATCTTCGGCGCGAACACCACATCCAGCGCGAATTTGGAAAGCCGCGCTTCGATGTATCGCGGAGCCGCCGCATTATCCCCCGTGAGGATGTTGCCCCAGTTCCCCTGGGTATCGATCAACAGTTCCTTCTGGCCGAGCTGCACAAAGGCATCGCCAATGGACGCATCGCCATGCGGGTGATACTTCATCGTGTTCCCCACGACGTTCGCGACTTTGTTGTAACGCCCATCCTCCAGCTCCCGCAGCGAATGCATGATGCGACGCTGAACCGGCTTGAAGCCATCGTGAAGGTGCGGCACCGCACGTTCGAGGATCACGTAGCTGGCGTAGTCCAGGAACCAGTCCCCATAGAGCTCATCAACGAGCTTCGTGTGAGGTAAAATGGGCTGAGGGGCGGCTGGTTTGGGATCGAGAAAGAAGGAGTCGGGCACGGCAGAGAGAGGCGAAATTCAGGCCCTTCAACTAGCATGAGCCTCCCCGCAGTAAAGGGCAATGTGCAGCCACCCGTCACTGCGCCGCTGAAATCCGGCTTGCGCCTTATCTGCTCCCGTAGAAAAAGCGGTCCTGATCCGGGTGGCTATCAGGGTGACGCCAGCCTTCGTAGAAAATTCGATGACTGACCGCATCATCCCCCAATTCTTCCGCTGATTTGATCTTCTTCGGCTTGTCAGACTGGCACGCGACTAGGAAAACCGAAACCAAACCGAGAGTGATCATGCCTGCCACACGGAGCGTTGCGGTGGTTATAATAGGAGGATTCATGGCCAGAGGATACGCATTGATCTCCCCTTCATTCAACCCGTAATGAGATAGGGGGTGGGATGATTCACCTGGCTCATCCCTGATAAGGCTGGCTACTATCCCTTCTTGACCCGCTTCTGAAGGATCGTGCCGGAAAGCGTCGTCGCTCCGCTATCATCCACGATGGTCACTTTGGTTTCCAAGGTGTTGAAGTCCTTGTCTGGAAAGGAATCAATGACCGTCATCTTGCTCTCCGCATTTCCCAGCATGGTCATCTCGATCCGCATCTCCCCCTCGGGAACCAGCACTTCAAAGCGCACCGCTTCCGAATCCGGTGACTTATGAGTGGCTTCGTAGGCACCCGTCGTCGGACTGTGGATGATCGTCCATTTGTAAGTCTGGGCGTTGCCATTGATCTCGCGATTCCCCTCCACGACGAACGTGTTCTCCCCTTCCGCGTCTGCTTTCCATTCCATCTTGAACTTCACCAAAGCGTCGTGCGCATCCTTCAGTTCCCCTTCCCCTGTCCATTCGCCGATCATGTATTTGAAGAACGGATGATTCTTAAAGTCCGTCTTTTCCTCCCCGTTGGCCCAGGCCGCGAAGATGAAACACGAGGCGAGCAAAACACGCCATGAGGGAACGGACCGTAGAGTCTTCATCGGAATGATTTCCTTTTAATGACTAAGGCTAGCATGAAGGCGGATGAGTGACAAGGCTCGTCCCCGCCGCTCCTCACACCTCGCTCCTGACTACTGGACCACTTCCTCAAACAAAATATCCTGCTCCACGCGGAGATTCTTCACGATGTATTCCTGCCGTTCAGGCGTGTTCTTCCCCATGTAGAACGTCAGAAGCTCCTTGATGTTCTTATGCTCGGGCATCAGGACGGGCTCCAGGCGCATCTTCGGGCCGATGAAGTGCTTGAACTCATCGGGGCTGATTTCGCCCAGTCCTTTGAAGCGGGTCATCTCCGGGTTCTTCCCGCATTTGCTCATGGCTTTGAGCTTCTCCTCTTCACTGTAACAGTAATACGTGTCTTTCTTATTCCTCACGCGGAAGAGCGGCGTGGTGAGCACATGGAGATGGCCGCGACGGATCACCTCCGGGAAGAACTGGAGGAAGAAGGTGATCATCAGCAATCGGATATGCATCCCGTCAACGTCCGCATCCGTGGCCAAGACGATGTTCTGGTAGCGCAGCTCATCGATGCCTTCTTCGATGTTCAGCGCGGCCTGGAGGA
>JANYJH010000288.1 GCA_025361865.1 Phragmitibacter sp. | reverse complement strand
CTCGTGCTCGCGAGAGATTTTACCAGAAAGACGATCGCCACTCCAGTCGCGATGCCGAAGACGTTCGCCTTGCCCGCGACGGGATTTTTGTAATCGCCGCCCAAATCCACGACGTAGATGTGGCCGAACTCCTCGGCGACGGTCTTGCGGAAGCCGTCGAAGGTGCGCGAGTCAATGAACGAGCGGTTGCAGATGTAGGCGACGATGCCCTTGTCCTCGATGCGGTCGCTGGCCCAGCGGAGGAAGCGAGAATACATGTCATAGACCTTCGTCTTCTGCGCGGTGCTGGCGGCGATGTAGGTGGCCTTGATGCGGGCATCAATGTGCGGGTAAGTGCGGTTCTTGTTGTTGTCGTTTTCGTTCTGCTGGTTGGCGTTGTAGGGCGGGTTGCCGATGATGACGCTAATCTTGCGCTTGTTCTGCTCCTTGATGCGGCGGGTGTTTTCGATGCTGAGCGCGCCGAGTTCCCATTGGTTGTCCACGCGCAAGCCCTCGGTGTTGTCGAGGGTGTCCACGAAGCAGATGTTCTCGAACGGCGCGTAGGTTCCCATCTTGGCCGCGTAGGCGGTCTCGATGTTCAGGTTCGCGATGTAGTAGGGCAGGATGGCGACTTCGTTGGCGTGCAGCTCGCTCTTGTATTTCCGAGCGAGAACGGCCTTGGGGAGATGCTCGATGATTTCACAGATGTAGCTGCCGGTGCCCGTGGCGGGATCGAGGATTTCCACGCCCTTGTCCGCCAGCCCCTTGCCGAAGTGCCGGTGCAGAAGCGTGTCCGTGGAGCGGATCATGAAGTCGATGATCTCGCCTGGGGTATAAACGATGCCGAGGCGGTCAGCGCCTTTCGGATTGTAGGCTTTGTAGAAGTTCTCGTAGATGACCTTCAGGAAGGTCTGCTTCTCCCGCGGGCTGACGATGCTGGTGGCCTGGGCCTTGATGCATTCGTAGTAGTGTTTGATCTGGCCCAGGGTGTCGCGCTTCGTCTGGCCGGTGAAGAAGGTGTTCTCCACCTGTTTCAGCTCGCGGGCGATGCTGTTCTCATCCAGGAGCTGGGTGTCGCTGAAGATGGAGAGGAAGATTTCCTCGGTGAGGATGTGCTGGATGAGCATCTCGTCCACATCCGCCGGAGTGACGGCGGGATTGATGGCGGTGCGACAGAGTTCGAGGAAGGTATCGCGCCGCGCACGAAAGGGAGCATTGCCCATGCCCTGCTTTTCGATCATCTCGCGAAGGCTTTTGACGATGCTGGGGATGTCCTGCTTGAAGCGCTCGACGGCTTGCTTGAACTCGCGCACTTCGGGATGCTCGAAGCCGACGTAGGCGGTGAGGAGTTCATCTAGCGCCTCGGCATCAGTGAAAGGAACGCTGAGGAGGCGCTGGCCGTCCTGGTAAAGGATGGCGGTGCGGGAGTCCTCGAAAAGGATGTTTGAGTCGGGGTAGCCCTTGTCGAATTTCCTGGCGATCTCCTCAGTGAGGTCGTCGTCGGTGTCCTTGCTCTCCCAGAAACCGTAGTCGAGACGGAGGACGTTCTTCAGCGTGCCGTCGGGAGTGACGCTTTTCTTGCGACGGGGATTGTAGTAAGCCAGTTCTTCCACGAGCAGGAGGTCGCGCGGGCGAGCATAGGCGTTGATGAGGCTGAAGACGGCGCGACGGATGGAGGTCTCGTTGTTGCTGCCACCATAGCGGATGATTTGATCCACCTCCGAGCGGTAGGTGTGGATGGAGCCGAGATGGGACATGGGGGAAGCCGGAAGGTTTTGGGCGGAAGGGCTGGGAGAGCAAAGCGGCGTTGGTGAAAATGGCAAGGCTTTAGGGGCTCACTTTCGCCGTTTAGTCTATGGGAGACTGAAACCTGATGCAGCGAGGATGCGTGTTAAGGGTGTCGCAGACTTCAGTCTGCGTCTGGGGAAGGCAGGCTAAAGCCCGCCTCACTCTGACGGACAGGCGGCTGCCTATATCACGTTCTGCTCAAGGGCAAAAACAGGACTGAGGGCTGATTGGCACACGGGAAACCTCATCTCGCACACAGGAAACC
>JANYJH010000216.1 GCA_025361865.1 Phragmitibacter sp. | reverse complement strand
AGTCAGTCGTTTCATGGCTCATTGCCCCACGGCAAACAGGGTCGCGTTTGAGATCGCATAGATCGTCCCATCCACGCCGATCACCGTCGGCGTGTAAGCCTCGCCGATCCCGCTCGTGAGCATGATCGGCTGGGTCAGCGTGTTCGTCGTGAAGTCCCAGCGGTAAACCTTCCCGTCCTCGCTATTAATGATCGCGCACTTCGTAATCGGGTCGATGGCAGCCGTGTTGATGCACCACTCGCGGACGGCATTCGGGAAGGACGCCGTGTATTCAGCGTCCGGCGTCACGCCCAGCACCGTGATCACCTCCTTCATCACAGGCACATGACTGACCGGGTCCGTCATCGTGTCATTCGGGTCTAGCACGGCCACCTTATTCAAGCCGTCACCGCCCGCGAAGTAGTTCGCGTAGTTGTTGTATTTCGTCAGGAGCAGATAACTGGATGAGCCCGTGTAGGACGGCACCGCCGCCGCAGGAACCACGGACGCCGTGTCATCCCAACCGAACGCGCCCGGCGTCTTCGTTTGCGTCAAAGCCCCGTCATAGTGCAGCAGCCAGCCCCGGTAGTGGTTCGAGCCGAGATTCACTTCCAGCACGCCGAAGTAAACGTCCCCATCCGGCCCCACGGTGGGGGAGGCCGTGCCGTCATCCGGCAGATAAGCGTCCGCAGTCGTCTGCACCACATCCTTCAAGCGCACGCGGGAGAGCGGAGCGAGCGTGCGACTGTCCAGACACACCAGATACCCACCGCCGAAGTTCCCCGTGCTTACCGCGAAGTAGATCTTCCGGTGATCATTGCTCAGTGCCGGCGCGCAGTTATGCACCACTTTGAGGATGCCCGCATCACCCTGCGCCGCTGCACTGGCCGCGATCCACGAGCACGTTCCGTCTTCAGCGATGCGGGCCAGGCCGCTCTTCAAGGCGTCGCCATTCGCATCCTGCAGCCCCGTATTGGACGGGAGATCAAAGCCGAAGAAGACGTTCCCGTAGCGGTCGGAAGTGATCGGCGTATTGATCTTCAGATTCGCATCAAACGTCGCCTTCTCCGCCGTGTAATTCGCCAGTCCATAGAAGGCGATCTGCCCCGTTCCATCCGGTGGCGCGGTGGCAGAGTTCGGCTCATCTCGGAAGTAAACCGTCCCGCCCGCACCGGGGTAGAAGAGCCGGTTCTTCGGCGTCAAAGCCATGCCGAAGCTCGGCACCCAGCCATGCGGCGGCAGGGAGTAATCCGTCGTCAGCGTCCACTTCAGCGCGCCATCACTGCCGCTGTGCGCCTCGATCTTGAATCCATCCGAGGCCCCCGTCTTGATGGGCACCAGCACCGTGTTCAGCCGCGTCACCAGTGGCGTCCCGTAGTGGATGAGCAGGTCATTCCCGTTGTATTGAGGGTAGGCATCTATCGGCATCTGCCAGTGGATGTGGTTCATGGGTTGCGCCGCCACCGGAGAGATCGCGCTGTGCTGCGCATCATGCCCGTAACCGCTCCACGGCACCGCAATGCTCTGCGCTTGGCCAGTTGTCACCGTCAGGACAAGCGAGGCCGCAGCACCGCAGAGGAGGCGTGAGAGGAAGAGAGAGCGCATGAGCATGACAGGAACAGGGCAGGGGATGGGCACCAAGCATAACCGAAGCAGAAAGCCCCTGTCTATCAGCAAGGTTTGCGGTTCAGGGTTGACCGCGAAGACGTGAAGGCGCGAAGGAATGAGGATTTAAGAGAAGCAGGAGTTAAAAACTTCGCGTCCTCGCGTCTTCGCGGTTGATCCAAGCACCCCGTCTTCATCATGGTTTGAGGTAGGAACCCGACATCGGTCTGGTGTGGACCCGGCATCGGTTTGGTAGGGACCCGACATTGGTCTGGTGGGAACCCGACATCGGTAGGGTCGAGACCATCCTTCACGAGGGTGGAGACTGTCCTTCACGAGGGTGGAGACTGTCCTTCACGAGGGTGGAGACCGTCCTTCACGAGGGTCGGGACCACCCTTGACCATGCTTTGGACGACCCTCTAGGATGATCCCAGAAGGGATGAAGCGTGGGCGCGAGGGCTTCCAGCATTTGACTTTGTGGCTCGGTGCCTGTTGCCTGAGTGCCCTTTTCAATGCAACGCATCCTCCTCATCCAACTCAAGCGCATTGGCGACTTCATCCTCACGGCTCCGGCGGTGGAGGCGGTGAGGGCGGCTTACCCGAAGGCGGAGATCGTGCTGCTGGTGCAGAAGCAGGTGGCGGCGCTGGCGGCTTGTTTGCCTTCGGTGAACCGGGTGGTGACTTACGCGACGGGGGGGGCGAATATCGAGGCGTGGTCGTCCGCGATCGCGGGGGAGTGGGACGTGTGCCTGGACTTCACGGGGACGGATCGCTCGGCCTTGATCGTGACGCTCTCGCGGGCGGCTCAGCGGATTGGCTACGCGAAGTTCTCGGGTCGGGGGCTGCGGCGGCTGGCTTACACGAGGCTCTGCGGAGCGTCCGTGCGGGAGCTGCACACGGTGGATTTTCATTTGGCGTTGGTGGCTGAGGCTCGACTGAAAGCAGAAGGCAGAAGGCAGAAGGATGAAGGTTCTGGAAGTGCTTCACGAGGGGCTTTTGCGGTTCCACCGGAGACGAAACTCCGAGCAGATTCTCTTTTAAGAGAGCCAGGGCTGACGGGGCGCTTTGCCATTGTGCATCCGGGGACGGCACGGGAGGAGAAGTTCTGGCTGGATGAGCGTTGGGCGGAGGTGATCCGGGCGCTGCATGAGGACTTTCATCTGCCGGTGGTTCTAACGGGGGCGGGGGATGGTTTGGAGCAGCCGCATCTGCTGGCGCTCAAGCAAATGCTGAAGGTGCCGGTGGTGGACCTAACGGGGAAGCTGACGCTGGTGGAGCTGCTGGCGCTGATCTCCCGCTGCGAGGTCATCCTCGGCGTGGATAGTATGGCCATGCATCTGGCGGCGATGCTGGCGAAGCCGCAGATCGCGCTCTTTGGCCCGACGAATCCTTTTCATTGGCGGGCCCGGCATGAGCGGGCGCTGGTGCTGACGCCTCTTCAGGCTGAGCCGCAAACGGTCTTCACTCCCCAAGGGAAAAAGCGGGAGATGAAGCAAATCTCGACGGAGGCGGTGCGCAGTGCTATGCGTAGCCTCTTTCCTCCCATCTAAATTTCCGACATGGCCCAACCTAAGAAAGTAAGTCGCAACGATCTCGCCGAACTCAGCACCTGGGAGACGCTTCAGGTGGCGCGCGAGGTTTACAAGAAGCTCTTCATCTATATCAAGCGCTACCGGTGGCGCTTCTATCTTGGCATGTTCTTTGAAGTGCTCGCGGGGATGTCTAACGCGGTGTTCGTCTATGGGTTCAAGGTGATCTTCGACATCGTGTTGGTGACGGTTCATAAAATCAAAGACATCTATCCGCTCTCCATCAATGAAGAAGCGAACTCGTTTAAATCTGTCTTAGAACTCACTAGGCTGAGCGAAGCCGTCAGAGACAGTGTAAAGCCGATAGCTATCCCCTTTCTCAAGGAAAAGGTGGATATTATAGGTCTTTTTCCTGACTGGTTAAAGGGCTCTCTCACGGCGGTCATCGCCGCCTGTATTCTAGTGCCGATGCTCTTTCTCTTGCGAGGCGGTTTGACGTTCATCGCGAACTATCTGACGAACTGGGTGGGGAATCGGGTGCTCTTCGATCTGCGCAATGACACCTACAAGGCGCTGATGAATCAATCCGTGGGCTACTTCTCTCAAGCGAAGGCCGGGAATCTGGTGCAGACGGTTTTCAATCAAACGCGCGTGGCGCAGGCGAATCTGGTGACGCTCTCGCAGGACATCGTGCAGCGTCCCGTGGCCATCGTTTCCATCTTGGCGACGCTGCTTTGGATGGACTGGCATTTCACGCTTTACTCCCTGACGGTCTTCCCGCTGTGCATCATTCCGGTGGCCATGATCAGCAAGAAGGTGCGCAAGTCCGGCACGCTCGAAGAAGCGGAGGCTGGAGCGATGCTGGTCTATATGACGGAGTGTTTCTCCGGCATCCGCGTGGTGAAGTCTTACGCCCGTGAGGACTATGAACTGGAGCGGTTCAACAAGTCCAACACGAACACGAAGAACCTGGTCATGCGTTACAGCAAGGCGCGGGAGTTGGTGGGCATGATGGTGGAGACCGTGGCGTCGTTTGGGGTCGGCATCGGCCTTTACTATGCGTGGAAATCCAACATCGACGCGAACACCTTCATGGCCTTAGTCGGTGGCCTGAGCCAGATCTATCCTCATGCGAAGGCGCTGAGCCAGATGCAGATTCTTTTACAGAAGACCATCGTGGCTTCCACGAGTGTCTTCGCCATGATGGAGGAGGTGCCGGAGGTGGCGGATGCGCCTGAGGCGGTGCAGCTCCCGCGCGTGGATGGCCACATCGTTTTAAAGGAAGTGAACTTCACTTATAAGACGACGAAGAAGAACCAGCGCGCGGCGGTGAACGGCATCAATCTGGAGATGGAACCGGGCAAGTTCTACGCGCTCGTCGGCCCCAGCGGCGCGGGGAAGAGCACGCTCTTCGCCCTGCTTCAGCGCTTCTACGATGTGGATGCAGGGTCCATCGAAGTGGATGGCGTGGATGTCCGCAACGCGACGCAAAAGTCCCTGCGGGATAACTTTGGCGTCGTGAGTCAGGACGTGTTCCTGTTCCATGACACGATCTTGCAGAACATCCGCTATGGACGCTTGGAAGCGCGTAAGGAAGAAGCCGTGGAAGCCGCGAAGAAGGCCCACGCGGATGAGTTTATTCGCGAGCAGGAATTCAAATACGAAACCGTGATCGGGGAGAAGGGCTGTCGTCTTTCAGGTGGCCAGCAGCAGCGTGTTTCCATTGCCCGTGCCATCTTACGCAATGCCCCGATTCTTTTGTTGGATGAGGCGACTTCTGCTTTGGATACCGAGAGTGAGAAGATCATTCAAGACGCCATTCACGAGCTTTCCAAAGGCAAGACCGTGGTCGCCATCGCTCACCGTCTCTCCACGATTCTGGAAGCGGACAAGATCGTGGTCATGGACAAGGGACACGTTTTGGATGTCGGTTCACACAGTGATCTTCTGCTGCGTTGCGAGCTGTATCAGCGGCTCTACCATCTCCAGTTCAAGAGCGGTCAGGTGGACCCTGATGCGGTGATCGAAGATGTGAGTCTGGAGGTTGTCTGATCCCTTTTTAGCCATGTCCGCTTTGAATTTCCTTCCCACGCTCACGGGTTGCTTTGCTCAACCTGCTGCTGAAAACCCAACGGTGGTGATGATGGAAGCGGCGTATCGGCATCACGGAATCCATGCGCGCTACGTCAATATGGAAGTGCCACCGGAGAAACTGGCGGAGGCGGTGCGCGGCGCGAAGGCGCAAGGCTACGTGGGGTTTAATTGCAGCCTGCCGCACAAGGTCGCGGTGATTGAGCATTTGGATACGCTGGGAGATTCCGCGAAGGTCATCGGCGCGGTGAACTGCGCTGTGAAACGCGGCGAGCGATGGATCGGCGAGAACACGGACGGCAAAGGATTTCTCAGCAGTCTCGAGGAGGTGACTGACCCGAAGGGGAAACGCATCGTCATCTTTGGCGCGGGCGGTGCCTCACGAGCCATAGCGGTCGAACTGGCGCTGGCGGGAGCAGCCAAGATTACGCTCGTGAACCGATCCGAACCAAGAGGCGCAGAGCTGTCTGAACTGCTCAAAAGAGAGACGGAATCGGAGATCGAGCTGGTGAACTGGCGTGGCCGTTACCGCCTTCCTGAAAGCACGGATGTGGTGGTGAACGCGACTTCCATAGGCCTGTTTCCCGATATGGACGCCTGTTTGGAACTGGATGTGGAATCGCTCATGCCGCACATGGTGGTCGCTGATGTCATCCCGAATCCACCGCTGACGAATCTGCTGCGTGCGGCCTCCCAACGGGGCTGCCGGACGCTGGATGGCTTGGGTATGTTGGTGAATCAAGGAGCCACGAACATCGAGTATTGGACAGGAACAACTCCGGACAAAGGCCTGATGAGGGCAGCATTGGAGGCAGTCTTCTTAAGGCCTGAGTGATTAATTCTCTGGGCAAAACTCATTCTGCGTTGGATGATGATTTGTGGTTGCGCAGTAGTAATTACCCATTAGTTTCGGCGCTCATTTTTCCTGCCCGCATGACGAGTGTTATGCGAGGCTCGCACCCGAAAAAGGCTTCGGTTTGCACCCTTTACCTACAACTGTTATGGCCAAGAAAAGCAAGAAATCCGTGAAGCCCGCCGTGAAGGTCGGAGCCAAGAAATCGGCTAAGACCGCTCCTACAAAAGCAAGCAAGAGCGTGAAAGCGCCCAGCAAGGGTAAACCGTCCAAACCTACATTGGCTAAGAAGCCTGTGAAGCCGACCAAGGCCACCAAGCCCGTCAAAAAAACAGTCATCATCGCGAAGAAGGTGACCAAGAGTGCGAAGCCTGCGGCGAAACAGCCGAAAAAACCCGTGCCTGCGCCCAAGAGCGTCAAGGCCATGCCGAAAGCTTCCCCTAAAGTGAAAAAACCAGCTCCCAAGCCCGCCAAGAAATCAGTGCCCGCAAAAGCCGTAAAGCCAGTGGCCAAACCCGCAGCGAAAGTCGCTGTCAAAGCACCCGCTAAGCCAGCGGTAAAGGCTGTGGCGAAGAAAGCCGCTCCTACACCGACACCGGCAAAGAAAGCTCCTGCTGCCAAGGCTGCACCAGCTAAGAAAGCCACCACTCCTGCTCCTAAGCCTGTCGAAGCCGTGGTGATCAAACCCGCGGCAAAGCCTGCGGCGGAAGCTAAGACTCCGAAAGCTTCGAAGACACCCGCCCGTCCCGTCTCCGTTCTGCCTCCGCCCATCGCTCGCGCAGTGACGATCAAGCACTCGATGGACGAAGTGACGATCGAACCGAGCAAAGGCCCGGTCAAGATCACACCTTTCCTCAAGAAGCAAAAGCAGCGTCTCATTGATCTGCGCAGCTCCCTCCTCGACATGATGGACGGCTATGCTGCGGATACGATCCGTAACCGTCCTGAAGGCGGCGACGCTTCCGGCGGCGGTATGCACATGGGTGATGCGGGCAGTGATGCGTATGACCGCGACTTCGCGCTGACCCTTCTGGGTAAGGAGCAGGACGCGCTTTATGAGATCAATGAAGCCCTCAAGCGCATCGAGCTCGGCACCTACGGTATCTGTGAAATGTCTGCCAAGCGGATCAATGAAGAGCGTCTCGAAGCGCTGCCCTTCGCCCGCTTTACCCGCGAGATGCAGGAACAGATCGAGCGAGATCAAATCGGTGGCCGAAATCGCCGTGTGCCGCTGCGCTCCGTGTTCGGTCTTGAAGGTGAAGAAGATGAAGATGAGGACGGTGATGACGAAGGCAGCGCTCCCGCTCCAGCGCAAACCAGTGAATCGTCGCTTGACTTCATGAAAGAGTAACGCAATTTCTCCACCCCGATTATGGCACGCGATATTATCATCCTCGAATGCACTGAAGCCAAGGCTTTGGGCAAACCCACTTCCCGTTACGTCACCACCCGTAACAAGAAAAGCCTGAACACCCCAGGCCGTCTTGAAAAGGTGAAATTCAATCCCTTCCTCAAGAAGCGCACTCTGCATCGCGAGACCCGCTAAGCCTTTTCTGATCCTACTGTTATGCAACCGAAGAACAAAGAACGTCTCCGTAATTTCCGCGTCTTTAACCGTAAGATGACGCGTCGCCGCATGGACATCCCTGTGGACAAGCTCACTTACCTCAATGCTGATCTTCTCTCGAAGTTCACAACCGAAACCGGAAAGATCCTTCCCCGTCGTGTGACCGGAGTTTCCGCCCACATCCACCGAAAGATTACCCGTGAGATCAAGCGCTCCCGTGCTGTGAACCTCATGCGCTAGTGCTGCGCATTACATCCGTATCTTTTTGCAAAACGTTCCAGTCCTGTGGCTGGAACGTTTTGTTGTCTCCAGATTCAAAGCATGAAAGCTAAAGCGAACCAACTCAAAGACACGCAGAGCGAGCGTGACTACCGCCGGGTGCCGATTGATCGGGTGGGCGTGAAGAATTTACGCTTCCCGCTGAGAATCAAGGATCGCGATCATGCGGAGCAGCATACTGTGGCGCTGGTATCCCTGGCCGTTGATCTTCCTCATCAATACAAAGGCACGCATATGAGCCGCTTTGTGGAAGTGCTCCACGCGCATGGTCATGCCTTGACTGTGGCGGACATCGCTGGAATGCCCCGTGATTTGATCAAGCGACTGAAGGCTGAGAAAGCGCATGTTGAATTCAAGTTCCCCTACTTCAGGACCAAGAAGGCACCCGCCACGGGAGCCGAGGGACTCATGGACTACGGTGTCATTTTTGAAGTCAATGCCGAGAAGGATGAGCTGGACTTCGTGGTGACAGTGGAAGTTCCGGTGGCCACCCTTTGCCCATGCAGCAAGGCTATCAGCGAGCGGGGCGCGCATAATCAACGAGGAACCGTGACCTTTTCCGTGCGCTTTTCCACCCCTGTGTGGATCGAAGAATTGATCGAACTGGTAGAAGCCAGCGCAAGCTGTGAGCTTTACAGCGTGCTGAAGCGTCCCGATGAAAAACTGGTCACTGAGCGAGCTTACGACAATCCCGTATTCGTAGAAGACCTCGTGCGCAATGTGGCCATCAAGGCACGCAAGCACAAGCATATCACCTGGTTTCGTGTCGAAGCCGAGAACTATGAATCCATTCATAATCACAACGCTTATGCCGTGGTGGAGATGCCTCGTAGGTAATGGGAGAGCGTCATCAGCGATTATTTCGCTTCAGTGATATATTTTACATGACTTACTATAATTATAATAATATAGTAGTCAGATGCAAAGCAAGAACAAGCATATCACCGTTCTGGACCCGCTCCGGGGTACCGCTATTCTGTTCGTCTTTCTGTATCACTGTCTTGGGGCAGGTTTTGCCAGAGATCACTTAGCTTGGAACGGGATTTTTAGGGATTTTTCGTTAGCGAGTGGCCAGCGTGTTTTCACGCTTCTATTCCCCGTGACCTTCGGGTATCTGGGAGTGGCTTTGTTTTTTGTGGTCAGCGGCTTCTGCATTCATCTGTCCTTTGCGAGGAACCCTGCGCAAGGCTATGGCGGGTTTTATGCACGACGCTTCTTCCGCATCTATCCTCCCTACTTGGTGGTCTTGGTCATCATGGCGTTTACTCTGCCGGGTAAAGCAATCAACTGGCATCTGGCCTCGGATTGGTGGCAGTTCATGAGTCACGCGACACTCTGTCATAACATGCATTCAGACTGGCTCTTCGGGATCAATCCCTCATTCTGGAGCATCGCGATGGAAGTGGAAATCTACCTGCTTTATCCCATCTTGCTCTGGGCGCTGAACGGTCTGGGATGGACCCGGACGTTGATATTGCTTGGGGTGTTTGAGTTGGGTCTTCGTGGTTACACGGGCTGGTATATCACTTCAAATGGGATGACTGAAGTGCCCTTCATGTTCAAGGCATCAGCCTATTACTACTGGTTCTCATGGTCGCTCGGTGCCCGTCTGGCAGATGCTTTCCTGCGTGATGAGCCGCTGCCGTTTGCAGGTGGTTCTCTGACACTATGGACGGTGTTGACGGTGGTTTGTGCGGTGGTGAAGCCTCTGAGTGAATTCACTTTTACAACCGCCGCCATTTTGACAGCTATCGGTATGGCCAGGCTTTTACAGACGCAAAAACTGCCCATGCCGGAGTTCCTCTCTACTCATCTGGCTAAGGTGGGACTGTGGAGTTACAGCATTTATCTGGTGCATCAGCCTATCCTTCTGCTCATCGGAAACGAAGTGCGCGCTCGGTGGAATTTGAACTCCATTCTGATCTTCGCACTCTGCGTGGCGCTTTGGCCTGCGGTGCTACTACTGAGCAAAGGGCTGTTCCATTGCTTGGAGATGCCAAGTATGGAACTCGGAAAATTCATGCTCAAGGCACGCAAACCGCAAAGGAAGCAAGAGGTCGATTCAGACTTGGGTGGGGTCAGCGTGGCCGTCTCATGAATGGCTGATTATTTTTTAGCCGATTGAGACTCTTCAAACTTCTTCCGCCAGTAATCGAGTCGCTCTTTGATTTTGATTTCCAATCCGTTGCCACTGGGCTCGTAGTAAACGCGGCCTTCAGGGAGATAGGCTTGAGGGATGTAACCTTCCTCGGAGTCGTGCGAGTATTGGTATTCCATCTCTTCAGCAGTAGTGCCTGATGCGGCTGCGAGCTTCTTCCGTGTCTTGGTTCGTAAATGAGGCGGCACCGCGAGCGTGCGGCCTTGCTTGATGTCATCGAGAGCCTTATTGATCGCTAGATAGGCGCGATTACTCTTCGGCGCGGTGGCTACATAGATCGCCGCGTGGGCGAGGGGAATGCGAGCTTCCGGCATTCCGACAAACTCCACGGCTTGCTGTGCGGCAATGGCCACGCGCAGGGCGTGACTGTCTGCCAAGCCTACATCTTCACTGGCGCAGATGACGATCCGCCTTGCGATGAATCGGATGTCCTCACCTGCGTAAAGCATCTTCGCCAGCCAATAGATCGCAGCGTCAGGATCAGAGCCGCGCATGGACTTGATGAAAGCGCTGATAGTGTCGTAGTGCCCATCACCGTCGCCATCGTAAACGACCGTTTTTTGTTGAACGGATTCTTCGGCGGCATTGAGATCAATGTGGATGCCACCGAGTTCATTCTGAGGCGTGGTCAGAACGGCCAACTCCAGCCCATTCAGGCATTTCCTGGCGTCGCCATCGCTTGAGGTGGCCAGGTGTTTGCGTGCTTCAGGCGTGACTTGGACATCCAGATTTCCAAAGCCATGCTGCTTATCCTTAAGCGCATGAGAGATGACTTCGTCCAACTCTTCCATGGAGAGCGGCTCCAGCGTGAAGACTTGTGAGCGGCTCACCAAAGGGCTGTTCAGATAGAAGAAGGGATTATGCGTGGTGGCCCCTATGAATCGCAGCGTGCCGCGTTCTAAGTGGGGAAGCAGCACATCCTGCTGCGCTTTGTTGAAACGATGAATCTCGTCAACGAACAGGATGGTAGTTTGCCCATTGAGCTTCAGAATCTTCGCTGCGGTTTCAGCCGTTGCTCGAATATCCCCGACATTGCTCTCCACGCCGCTTAGCTCGGTGAAGCGTGATTTGGTCTCGTGAGAAATGATCCGTGCCAGCGTCGTTTTACCAACTCCCGGTGGCCCATATAATATGAGGGATGAAAAACGATCCGCTTCGATGGCTCTCCTCAGCAGCTTGCCGATCCCTAAGATATGCTTCTGGCCGATGTAGTCCCCTAGTCCCTGGGGCCGCATTCTGGCGGCCAGTGGCGCGGATTTGATCACGAGCTGCGCTGTATCCTGATCATCATCTGAACTGGCAAAGAAGTCATCCATTCCGCTTCTCTATAACTCCTGATCACGATGATGGCAAAGACCACGCTTGGTTTGCGCATAGCGCGGAAGGTGCTTCATTCAGGTATCTCTGCGATGAAGATTTCCAAAAAAGCCGAATATGCTCTGCGGGCGGTGCTGGCCATGAGCCGCTCCACTCCCGGCACGGTCTTTTCCATTCAATCCTTGGCTTTGGAGGAGCATATTCCGCTGAAGTTTTTGGAGCAAATTCTACTCATCATGCGGAAAGGCGGCATCCTCAATAGCCGACGAGGGGCCGGCGGCGGCTACACGATGGCTAAGCCAGCAGCGCGCATTACCTTGGGAGAAATCCTTGAACTTGTGGATGGGCCTCTGGAAGTGCTTACGGGGGATAATCATGTGTCATCTGGCCTCACCTCCGCTTTTGCTGATTTGAAGAGCCAGATTTCAGACTGGCTCATCGGCACCACGATGGCGGATATTCTTCAGCGGGAAAATGCGCGCGGAGCGATGAGCTTCGAGATCTAGCCACGCTGTATTTGAGGGGAGAGATTGACTTTGGGTTCTACGCACTTACACTGCACCTGTAATCTTCATTTGGGGGCGTTCCGGTTTCGACGGGTGGCTTGAGATGGAGGCTGCATGCCGCGGGTGATTCGATGGCCGCGTTATCAATCGAATCAAAACAAATAAATGCGAACTCTAACGAGCTTGCCCTCGCAGCCTAATTAGCTACGACGTTCTACCGGTGAAGTCTGTGAACCGGCGGAACGACACTTACAGGCTGGCTGAATGAGCGGGCGACCGGCTCTGAGGCGAGATACAACAGGACGCTGGATGAGGGAGACCCTGTGAGTTGGGGAGCCCTTATCGAGACTAAATAATTCACTGAGCATGGAGACGCTTTCGTTAACGGTTATTCGGACAGGGGTTCAATTCCCCTCGCCTCCACCCCTTTAGAAAAGGGGTGGAAGCCACTGTGGAATATTCTACTGGCCCTAGATTGGTTCAGAAGGGAACGAGGTCTTCAAGCGTTCGGTAACAACCGCTCCCAGAGGGTATCGTTCATCAGCACGTTGGTAACGAAGTCACAACTGCTCGATTCCAGATTGACAGATTCTGTGCAGATGAATGGTAGCTCGATGATGATATTGAGCCCAGCTTCTCTGGGTTTAAACGAACTGACTGTGCCCCCGTGATGATACACGAGGAGATATAACCCCATTAGCGTCAAGCCTACATCGGGCGTGCTTTCCGCATGGAAGAAGGGATCGAAAACGGATCTCAGAGCATCAGCGGGGAGGGCGGGACCATTGTCGCTAAAAGCGATCTGAAGATTCGGAGCATTGCCTGTGCCTGATGTCGCGCTGACAGTCATGGATACTGCTGTTCCGGGACTTGGGATGGCCAGTTTACTCTTTAAGAGCATTCCAATCATGTTCTGGAATTTGCGTTGATCGGCGAACAATGCTGGGAGGGCACCCGCTATATTCAGTTGAAGATGAACGCCCGCTTGAGTAAAGGCTGGAAGATGCTGCTGGACGACTTGGTTGATGATCGCGGCAGCGTCTAATGTTTGTTCAGCACCCGATATTGGCGTGGCCCCATTCAGCTCTCGCAGCATGTCTGCAATGCGTTTTGCCTGTTTCACGACGAGGCCATGAAAATCCCGCCAGAAGGAGGGATCACGCATCTTCATAATATCGACGGATTGCTGATTGAGACGCCCTGGGGTCAATTCCAAGAACTTCTGAACCGCAAGCAGCGAGTTGCGTAAGTCCTTGTTCAGTCCCGCCGCGATCACACCCATACTGGTTACCCGATCGGTGATCAGGATGTTTTGCAGCGCAGAGAGCTTCTCGCTGAGGAGTTCATCACGCTCTTGCTGCAATACGTAGAATTCCATCGCACGACGGAGCGTGTTGGACATGTCTTCGACCTGAAGCGGCTTTGAGATATACCGGAAGACGCTGCCAATATTCACTGCATCTACGGTAACGCCGAAGTCGGCAAAAGCGGTGATGAGCATACGCACCAAGCGGGGACGGAGCTGGCGTGCGCGCTCAAGGAGCTGCACGCCTTTCTCACCGGGCATACGTTGGTCACTGAGGAGAATGCCAATGTCCTCGCCGTGTTGTTCGATTAGCTTTAGGCCGTCTGCGGCGTTGTTGGCCGTAAGAACCCGGAACTCTTTCCCGAAGGTCTTTTCAAAGTATTTCAAAGCCATTTCTTCATCATCAACATAAAGAACGGCGTATCGTTTAAAATCAGAAAGACTGTTCATAGCTCGGTGGTTCTCTAGTAGCGATTAGGTAGTGTGGATTATGGATTAAGCTGAAGGGAATTCCAAAACAAATTCAGTGAAGACACCAAGTTCGCTGCGGACATCAATCTGACCGCCATGTTCGGCCATGATGCGATGACAAATGCCAAGTCCGAGGCCCATGCCTGCTCCGACATCTTTAGTGGTAAAAAAGGGATCGAAAATATTCGCGCGGATGGTCTCGGGAATGCCTGGTCCATTGTCACGGAAGGTAATGACAACTCGGCTTCCATGCGATTCAGCAGTGATGCCAATGAAAGGGCTTTCACCTTCAG
>JANYJH010000264.1 GCA_025361865.1 Phragmitibacter sp. | reverse complement strand
CCCTCCCCGAACATGCGGATAGGCCTCGTCAGAAGCAGCCCGCGATTCACATGCAGCCAGCACACCACGCCTTTTTCAACCAGCCTTGGCATGCCACGGTCACGCTTGCGCGTGACCTGCCGCAGCCATAAGGTCTAGGCGTTGCTACACGCGTCCTCTATGGCAAAGCCAAAACTCCAAACCGCTAAAGACGACTTCATCGACGTTCTCGATTCGTCCGACGGCCTCTTGGCCGCTGTTCGACCGTTCCTCGAAGGCTCATATCAGCAGGCTGCCGGAGAAGCCATCCAGCGCAAGCAAGCAGAGCGTATTCTAGCACTAGCTTTTATGGCATCGGTAGCTGCTTGGGAGGAGTTCGTGTTAGGAGCCTTCATCCGCTACATGGTTGGTGTTGCCGCGCCATCCGGTTACAAGCCGACCTTGCGATTGGGCGCCTGTGGCACGCTTAACCACGCACTCGAAGTGGTTTCAGGCAAGGCAGACTTCAACATCGAGAAGCGCTATATCTCATGGAAGGGTTGGGATGACGTGCTTAGTAGTGCCAAGGTTTACTTCCGCCAAGGAGCACCTTTCGACCGCCTGACCGCAGCCGACATTGACCACCTGAAGGACGCCACCAGCATCCGCAACCGCGTCGCTCACAAATCACCAAAGTGCATCGCGCAGTTTGTCGCAACCGCAAAGAAGCACATGGGCGTTGCCGCTGCTAACCCACTCCCACAAGGCACCGACCCCGGCCGCCTCTTGGCTTCTCAGGTCACACATCTTTTCACCGACGTTCCAAACCAGACTTACTACGAGGCATACTCGGCTTGGCTCCGCCGCCTCGCGAATCTCTTAGTTCCATGACCGAAGCCGCAACGCCTAACGAACAGGGTTATCATTGCCCGAAGCCGTGATGATAACGGTGGTAGGACGATTCGTGGTCGAGGGGGCTTGAACCTACTCCTTGGGGAACGCTTTGGGCCGCTTCTGCTCGGGCGCTTGTTTCAGGGGCACGATTTTCGGACAGGCGAGCCTTGGCTTGGGGGCGGGTCTTCGACGCTTTCCCCCGCCCCAGCGGTGCCAGCGCTTAGCCGTTCGGCATCTCTACGCTTGCACGAAAATTTGCCGATGGTATTCTAACTCCATGATTTCCACGGTAGAGGCTGTTGTTGACGAACGAGGAGCAGTTCGACTCCTCGAACCCATCAAGCTCGGACGACGACACAGGGCACTCGTTACTATATTGGCAGAAGAGCCTTCTGAAGCGCACGAAACTGCTTTGTTAAGCGAATCGGCTTTGGCGAAGGATTGGAACCGCATTGAGGAGGATGAAGCATGGTCACACCTACAGCAGGATCAGTAGTTCTAGTTCCTTTCCCATTCTCAGATTTGTCTCAGTCCAAGCGACGCCCCGCAATAGTGCTTGCCAGTGCCGAAGGAGGTGATTGGATTTTATGCCAAGTTACCAGCAAGTCATATTCAGATACTTGCGCTGTTCAGCTTACCGACAATGATTTTGAAACAGGCAGCCTTCGCCTTGTCAGCTACGCTCGCCCAGCCAAGCTTTTTACGGCTCACGAGAGTCTTTTTGTTTCCGAAGAAGGCATCTTGCATACCGGTTCGCTCCAGAAGATCACGGAAAAAGTCGTTTCTGTTATTCAACGAAATGCCTAACGAACAGGGTTATCATTACGCGAAGCCGTGATGATAACGGTGGCAGGACGATTCGTGGTCGAGGGGGCTTGAACCTACTCCGTGGGGAACGCCTTGGGACGCTTCTGCTCGGGCGCTTGTTTCAGGGGCACGATTTTCGGACAGGCGAGCCTTGGCGTGGCTGCGCGGTTTCAACGCTCACTCCCGCCCCAGCGGTGCCAGCGCTTAGGCGTTCGGCCAACTACGGAGATGCACCTCGCGGCTGCGAAATGGCACCTTGAGAAATCCTCGGACACAAGTAGCGTGCGACTATGAGCAATTGGCAGACCTGTTCTTCCGTAGAGCGCACACCTGACAGGGTGAGCGGAGCTTGGGTATTCCGTGGCACACGGGTTCCGGTGACCGCTTTGTTTGAGAATCTCTCAGATGGAGCTTCCACGGACGACTTCCTGGAGTGGTTCCCCGGTGTCAGTCGCAAGCAGGTGGAAGCTGTTCTTCAGCACGCCGAGGACAGCCTTCTCCAGCCAGCCTGATTATGCGTATTCTGTTCGACCAGGCACTCCCGCACCGCTCCGCCGTCACCTTCATCCCAGCACGGTGGATACGACCGCAGAGATGGGCTGGTCCACCGTCACGAATGGTGACTTACTCAAGCTCGCGGAGGAGAGCTGCTACGAGGTTTTCGTTACGACCGACCAGAACCTACGTTACCAGCAGAACCTCGCAGGACGTCGGATTGGGATTGTGGTGCTGATGAGCACATCATGGCCTCGCATTCAGCAGCGGATAACGGATATGCTCACAGCGATCTCGACAGCACATGGGGGAGGTTATGAGGAGGTCACCATCTGATCAGACTGCCACGCCTCCAGTCGCACCAAGGGTGAACAAGGCGCGGGTGGAAAATCGCTGAGGCGGTTGCCGTTTCCATCCCTTTTCCGTGACCCGAACATCAACCTTTTCGTCTAGGCGCCTTCTAGCTCCAGCGGTGCCAGCGCTTAGACGTTGGTTTGTCCTTGATCCAGAAATCTAGAGCACCTCACCGCCATTGATCTGTCCTTCCACTGAAATGGACATCAAGGCGTGACTTCTTTCAGCGTGATGTGGGTGCGCTTGGCTTCAGTTAGGTATTGGTCGTAGATGGCGTTGGATTCAGTGGGGTTATATTTGGCCAGCAGCGTTTCCTTGAGATGATCGCCTTCTGGCGTATAGGCATAAATATAAGCCACATCAGGATCTTTTTTAGGATGATCTGTCTGGATAGTGACTATGCCTTTTTTGCCAAGTTGAGTGATTTGTCCTACGAAAGTTAATTTATCATTAATTCCAACCAAACTATTCGCATGGATTTTTATATAATCATCCCCAGAAACGTTTGGCATATAGACAAACCAAGATGGTCGTAATTCAGCATGAATATCTTCATTATACTCTTTCTCAGTGCTAAAAAAGAAAATTTCTTTACCATCATCACGAAGACAGGCTTTCCACTGGTATATCTTATCATCTTGATTTACACGTTTTTTAAACTCGGTAAGCGGATCAAGTGCAAAACAGGTTAAAGCTAAAATTAAAAAGTGGCTAAGAATTGTGACGTAAGTTTTCATGGCTTATTGATTAATGACACTGTTAACCTTATCGACATAATCATTTTGATTGGAGAGGAAATCCCAGCCTGTGTCATTAGTATGGGGAAGCCAACAAGATAATTTCCTTGAAGGTTTTCCATCGACAGGAACATTTGCAAGCTGTCCACCACCACCGTTATAGAAGGTTATCAACAAACTTTCTAACGCATTAAAATTCAAATGGTTGGGGATAGTGATATGGCTGGGCGAAGGATAGGTTGCAGCCAAGGCATTGTAAGTGGCTTGGGCCTTTGATAGTTTTTCATTCAATTTGGGCAAGATGTTGTCCACATTGGACTGCCAGTTCCAAATATAGCTGCGCGGTATAATGTAATTGGCCTCAGGTGTGTCTCCAACTTTGTTCGCTGATTCATAAGTATGCTGAAATATGCCGTAACCGCCTGTTCCAGTCAGGCGGCCTGATGTCGTTGAGTCATCATTCCAATTTGGACATCCTTCATGGCCAAGGTAGTTGGAATACTTTTTCCCACGGTATAAAAATTGGTTATAAAAATGCTGCCCTCCTTCATCTTCTGTTTCCTCTTTCGCGATAGCGTGCGCAAACCAAAAATGCCCTGACCATGCGTTCGGGTTACTAGAGTCTCTTGCCGGCACATTCGGCCCGCCGTATTTGCTGATAATGTAGTTTTTACATTTCGTGGGATCAGGGTTTTCACCAGCGATCCGGAACTTGAAATCCACTTGAGGCTGGAGTGTGGTAGTTCCGTCTGCACTCAGAATTTTAAGACTTAGCACGGCATCCCCTCCGAAGAAGCCCTTGGCGACTTCCGCCTGCCAGTCGGGATTATCATAGATGTTCCAAGCGCTGCCATCGGTAATCTTGTGCCAACCATCCTCACTGTCGGTGTCTGCGGAACTCGTTTCCAACGGGATATTGATCCAGTCGGGAGTGTCTGCGGTGACTTGCGAGGAATCAACGATGGGGTTCTTCAAGAGATAGCCGCTTCCGTTTTGATCGTTGGGATCACCTGTATCAAAGTCACGATGAGGATTGCCGTTTCGGTCATGGAAGATGACTTCCAGTTTCCAGCATACGGTGTATCCGGCGAGTCCTTCTGCTGAAGCGACCAATTTCGGCATCCTTGGCACATCGTTATTACTGGGGTCATGAGCCGCAATCCAAGCCACGGACTCGATGTTGGTGTCGGCATCCGATTGCTTGAACGAGATTGTTTTGTCTGTTCCGTTGGCACTGTTTCTCTTCGTGGGATCGGTTTTGTTAATCAACTTGATGGGATTGAGCTTAAGCTTCTCCGGCGGTCCCGCCGTGTAGCTGCCTCCCGTCACGATTGTGGCTGCGCAGTGGGCGATGTGGTAACCCGTATCTAGCGTGCCGTCATAGGTCGTGGCTCCGTTGCTTTCAACAAACACCAGATAGTTACTGGCTGTCGCTGTCCCTGCGGTGTTGGCCATGAATACACCCACGCCAGTTTCTATTTTTTCGTGAGTAACTTCGTCATCACTTCCCTTCGTAAATTCAGGGGTAATGACAAAGCTGGTGCCATTGGGGAACTCGGGGCTGTTTGTCGTTTTGTATCCGTCCGTCACCGCAGGAATGGGGAACACTTGCGTTTTCCCATCCGGCAGGGTCGCTAACAGGGTGCCGGAACTTCCCGCATCGTAATCACCGACGGTTAAGGCCAGCGAGATGTTGGAGGGCTTGTTGGGATCAGCGGTTCCGGTGGGATTCGGGGTGCCTGCGGGGTGATTAGGATCGGGCGCATCATCGTCGTCGCCAGCATAACCTGCGGTGCCGAAAGGAAACAGGGTATCTCCTTGCAAAGATGACCCCGCTCCTCCGCCAGTGGCTCCGGCTCCCTGAATATCTCCGCTGTCCAAATGCAGTTCATAATGCTTCTGAACCTGAAGATAACTCGGGAAGATACTGAGCGTCTTCGTTGCGGGGTCATAGCTTAGGGTGATCTGTTCATCAACGCCACTGCCTTGCTCGCTGAGGTGAACCGTGCTGGTGGTCAAAGTCGAGGCATCCATCGCCCCGCTGAATGTAACCGTGAGGGGTAGGTCGGTATCCAAACGGTTCGCGTCCACTCCCTTGTTGTAGGCCGCTGGGGTCGTGCTGACGATGTAAGGTCCAGCTCCGGCAACAATAGTTGCTGGTGCAGGGCGGGTATGAAAGCTCCATGAATACGCATTGAGCAGCGGCAGGCCTTTGAGGTTGGTTAAGCCTGTGCCGAGCGTGACTGTGTAGTTGGTATCATTCAATAAGGCAGCATTGGGCACCAGCTTGAGCTTTAAAGCGGGTCGCCAGTGAGGAACATTGGATGTGTTATCAAAGTAGGATTCCAGGCCGTAGTCAAAACTCACACTGCACGCCACGGAGGTGCTGGTATCGGTGGTTACGAGCGTGACGTTGGTCGTGTTCACGGTCGCGGGATCAAGTGGCTGGTTCCAAGTCACGACGGGTTGCACGTCGGTGGCTACGTCCACATAACCCCATGCAGGACTGGCCTTCATGACGGCTGGCCCTATGGTGTCGTAGAGTGTGGTGGTGGAAAACCCTTTCAAGGCCCCGCTGTATGAATAAGTCGTCGGTGGCAGCGTAGCGGGCAGGTTGGTCAAAGGAATCAAATGATCCAGTCCCGTGCTGGTGGTCGTGATGTCATAGAGGTAGTTAAATTTAGGGAAGTTACTATCGCCATTGTCCGGCCCTGTGAGCAAGTTTTGAGCGGGGTAGAACACTACGGTTTTACGTCCTGCGAGAATGCTATAAGTGCCTGCTACGGGATCGAGCGAATAGGTCTTGGTGGTTACCGCACCATTCACGGTGGTGGTCCTTGAGACATGCCAGAGAAGATTGGTCGTAGGAGACAAACTGAAACTCGTGGGCAGTGCGTCATTGAAGTAAATGATAACGGCTCCATTGAGTGGCGAGCCGCCGTCTCCCACCGCAGGAGTGATAGCCATGACCTTGTAAGGATGCGAATTGGCATCGTTCGGATTCGTGCCCGCAGCCCATTCCTCGGCATCGGTTATTCCATCGCCATCCGAATCAGAAGTGAATGGATTGCTGGAGTAATGAATCCCGCCGCTGGTAAATCCGGCGAACTCCAACCAGTCAGGAATGCCATCATTATCGCTGTCGGGGTAATTGAGTTGGAGCCGGAAGAAGCGGCTCCTCTTGGTATCAGGTCCAAGCGTGGGCGCACCGGAAAACGCTAAGGGGATGGCTCCGCCTGTGCCCGTGAGGATGTCCGGCATGGCCGCTTGAATCTGCGTCCATTGAAATTGTTGGTAAGATGAGAGCGAGGTGTTGAGCGAGGTCGGATCATCGGAGTTCACTTCACCCATCTTCGACCAAATCATATCCACATCCGCGCTGCGCCAAGTGCCTGAGAAGGGCACGGAAGTCAATGAACTCGTCGTTGGATAAACCTGACGGGAGCTGAATGACCCGTAGCCATCCGACCAGCTTACAGCGATACCTTGCCCATTGCTGAGCCTGCTGAACATCAAAGTGATCAGCTCAGAAGGGGCGGTGTATTGCTCCTCCACGGGCTCATGAGTTACAGGGTCTGGTGCTTGGAAAGTATAAACCGGCAACCGCACATCGGTTCCCAAACCATAGACTCGCGCCCCTGTCTGATACCAATAACCACCGACCAGATCGTCTGTCGTTTCCAGCATGTAAACGACACCCGCTTCCGCGTGGAAGTTCAGATAGAGCGGCCTCTGGCCTGTGCTGTCCTTGGCTCCCATGAGAGTATCCAATTTTGGAAGCCCTGGCGGTGTTTGGGCTAGCATTGCGCACCATATCATCAGCAGGGACAGGATCAGGGTGCGAGTTTTCATCTGGAGTAATGAACTAAGTGTGGAGAGGTTTTATCATGCAATACAAAGTGAAGCAAATGAAATAAAGTGACTTCTAGGTCGCCGACATATTCAAGTGCGACAGCCAATGGCTTGGCAGGTGCCACACGAAATCGCCAGAACCTTGGGTCAAAACGTCTATCGCTTACGATTGAAGCGGTCATGGACACAGGAGGAACTGGCTTTGAACGCTGAAGTTACCAAGAGGCAGATTCAACGCATCGAAGCTGGAACGGCCAATTCCGGCATTGTGATGCTGTCCATTCTGCGCGCTACTTTTGAGTGCAGTTGGACGGACTTGCTGGGTAAATAAAACGCCTGCTTTTCAGATGAAAAAGCAGGCGGCGCGAGTTGCTACCAGGCCATAATTGAGGTCGCACTTGCCATTGCCAAATGGGACAACTCACCACACCTCTTTTTACTTTCGGCTTTTTAGCGTATTGCCTCAAAATAAATGACACTAGAGGGTGTCATTTTTGCTTGAGGCAATACGTTGGTGCAGAGCTTTCTTTTTGCAGATGAATATTTCATGGAAGAGTGATCACCGTGTAAGTGGACCCGACCATGAGCCTCTCTGGCCGTGGCCTCTTCTGCCTTGAAACTAGGAAGTTCCTTCATTGGACTTCCCTGTTTCATCTCTGCCCTAACAAGTTCTGCCTCTGCTCTGGGATGAAGGTTCACGGCTCCAAGGAGTTTTCCCGTTTCCCTAACCCAAAAAACCTCTGGACTTGGGTGTCGGACGAGTTCTCTGACCTAGAACGCGAGCAGACTTCCTAGTTTCTTCACTAGACTGGGATGTGAAACGCTTTCCCTGACTAGAAAAATGATTTCTCTAACCAAAGAAAGGGTTTTCCCAGTCTGTTTCTCCCAGCACAAGTCAGTCCAAGGATTCCACTTCCTTGTCCGCTCGTTTCCTTACCTAGTTTTTTCATTTCCCTAACTTGTTTACTCGTTGCTCTTGGCAAAACAGCGGATGTCCAGACAAGTCCAAGCGTTTCCCTAACTACTTTCCTTATTTCCCTAACTACTTTTTTCATTTCCCTAGCCAGAGAAATGATTTCCTTAACTAGAGAAATGATTCCCCGCGTCTGGTTTAACCCGATTCAGCGAAGCGCCTGAGCGGTTGGAGAGCCCGTGTCATAAAGGTTGGAGATACTTCAGAAGGAAGATCATGGACATTCTAGCTGCTAACTTCTGAGAGAGACGGGAGTGTCTGAGAGGGCTTAAGAGAGATCAGGTTAGTTTATTAATTTACAGTATTTATAAATAATCCTTGTTATTTAATCTATTTTGATTATTATATTAATGGTTATTATAGCAGCGCAGACATGAATTTCTTTCTTCACCCAGCTTCTCAGGTTGGCCGCCCCGTGGCGGCTGGCAGGTTGTCCCCATACCAATAGTGGCACTGTCGTCCCCATCGCACAGATGCGGACGCCTACGAAAACGGGCCGGAACAGAACTCATGTTTCACGCTGTAAAGGAAAAACAATATGACTAAACCTAAGAACACGCCCCTCGCTGCCACTCCACCCACCTCTTCAAAGCGTCAACTCAAGACCGCCCGTGCCCAGCTCCACACCCGGCCCCGTGCCGTGAGCGTGACGGCTGATCCCCTGCCCCCGGTGAATGAGGGCGCTAAGGTGAAGCTGGACCTCTCCAGCCGGAATAATGACAACCTCATGTCCTTCGCGTCCCAGCATGATAAGGACATGGCAGGTAATGCCCTCTACCCGAACCCGACGCCTTCTACGCTGGATTATGATGCGGTGCTCACGGACTATAATGATAAACTCGTTTCTGCTATGAGCGCCCGTTCTGCGGCGGTGGCGGCGACGAATGCGCTCAACGTCTCCCGTGTGGCCATGGAAGACATGCTGAACAAGCGCGGTAACTATGTGCAGATCGCCAGTAACAGCAATGTGGGAGCCATCCTCAGTGCCGGCTTTGATGTGCGTGCGGCCCGCACCCCAGCCACGCCTCTGACTCCCCCCACGGGATTGGTCATTGATCTCAATGGCATCTCCGGGGTCATGCTGCTTTCCTGGGTTTCTGATCCTTATGCCAGCGGTTATGCCGCGCAGTATTCAGAGAACGTGACGCCCCGCATCTGGCAGTCCGTGCCCCGCACTAGCAAGGCGAAGCTGTCCCTGTCTGACATGACGGTGGGCACCATTTATGTCTTCCAAGTGGCCGCACTGGGCGGCTCCACCGGTCAGAGCCCCTGGTGTCCTGAGGTCAGCCGCGCGGCGGCTTAAGTGATCCTGGTTCCAAGGTGCCATTGGTTGCTGAAACAGGCCAGTTCCTTCCGTGAGCGTTTCACGGTTGGAGCTGGCTTTGCCATTTCCGGTCATGAAGGTGACAGACAGGAACGCTCACCCAGTTCCAGCTTATGATTTCGAGCCTCATTGAGCCCTTGGGTAGAACTACCCATAATAAAAACTAAGGGTAATATGGAATATTATTAACTATCATATTTTAAACTTCTACGTAATATCAACCGACAATACAAAGCATGAGCTGTAACGACTCTAAAGCGAATCATGTGAGCAGGAGGCAGGGCTCGAATGAGTTCAGGGAAAGAGTGACCTGTCCCGGCTTTGGGCGTCGCTTTGGCTCCGGCCTGTCGTTTGAAATCATTCAAAAGAAAAATCAACTTCGCCGTCATCCAAACTATTCTCTGTGCGCTCTCCTATGATGGACTTCGATAGCGTTCTGCCACTGAAGCAAGGCCTTCAATGGACAGAGCCAGCTCTGCAAAAATCAAATGGTGGTGAGGATGTGTTCCGCTCCACTTTTGCACTGGCACCGATCGGGATCGCCCATGTGGCCCTGAATGGAGGATGGATCGCCGTGAACCAGCGCCTCTGCGAGATTCTCGGGTATTCAGAGGAAGAGCTGCTGAAGACGCCCCTGAGAGATTTAACGCCAGTGGGAACGGCTGAGGATGAAGTGGAGGCTCAAGAGCAAATACTGCGCGGAAGCGTGAAGCAGTATCAAGTGGAACGGCGCTACCTCCACCAGAGCGGACGGGTGATTTGGGCCAGTGTTTCCTCTTCTCTGGCGGTGGATGCGCTGGGCAGACCCGCACATTTCATTTCCATCATAGATGACATCACGACGCGGAAGAAGAATGAGCAGGTGCTGCTGGATGTGGCCAAGGGGGTGTCTGCGAGCACCGGGCGTTTATTCCTGAGTTCCCTGGTAGAGTTCCTGACACGCTCTCTGGGTGCAGACTGCGCGTTGGTCGGTCGGCTGACAGATGAGAAAGTCAGGCGTGTGCGCACGGTGGCGGTGCATATGAATGGCGGGATCGGGCAAAACTTTGATTATGATTTGTCAGGGTCGCCCTGGGGTGAAGTGGCGTTTAAGGGGCTCTCCTCTTACAATCGGGGCGTTCGGGAGAAATACCCTGATGACCTTCTCCTGCGGGATGTGCAAGCGGAGGGCTACGTGGCGGCTCCCTTGATCGGAAGCAATGGCGCGCTACTAGGACTGGTCGCGGTGCTCTTCAGGGAGCCGATTGTGAATTTGTCCATTGCCGTTTCTCTGTTGCAAATCTTCGCTGCGAGAGCGGGTTCTGAAATCCAGCGTGAGATGGCAGAAGCGCAACGGGCGGCGGCTTTGCAAAAGATGGAGGACGCTCTGGCGGAGAAGCAGCAGCTTCTAGATTCATCTCTGGATGTCATCTGTGAGTTGGATGCCAAGGGCTGCTTTCTGCAAGTGAGCGCAGCCTCGGAAAAGGTTTGGGGCTACAAGCCGGAAGAGCTGATCGGGGTGAATTTCCTAGATCACGTCGTGCCGGAAGATCTGACGAAAACGAAAGCGGTGGCCAAACAAATCATGGAGGGGCATCCCACACGAATCTTTGAACATCGGTGTCTTCGCAAAGACGGATCAGTGGCCCACATCATGTGGTCGGCGCAGTGGTCGGATTCCAAACAAAGCATGTCCGGGGTGGCGAAGGACATCACGGAAAGACGGCTCGCCTTGAAGGCTTTGCAGGACAGCGAGGAAAGCCTCCGCTTTGTCTTTGAAGCTTCCAATTTCGGCTCCTGGGAATATGATTTGGACACGCGTGTTTCCCGGCGTTCCCTACGGCACGATCAGCTCTTCGGCTTTACAAGTCTGCAAAAGAACTGGGACTTTGAGAAAGCGGTGAGCCTGATTCATCCCGATGATCAGCAGTTCGTGAAGCGTTCTTTCCATGAGCTTTTGACGGCTCATACGGAGCATAATGTGGAGTATCGTGTCGTGTGGCCGGATGGCTCTGTGCATTGGCTGTGGTCCATCGGACGCATCCGCCTAGATCCGCAGAATCAATCCATGAGAGTCTCAGGAGTGCTGGCGGACATCACGGCCCGCAAGGAATCCGAACTACGTTTGCGCTTCAGCGAAACGAACATGGCCGTGGCCCAGCGCATCGCGAACTTCGGAAGCTGGGAGCTGGATCTTTCCCACACGACTGATCCTGACAAAAGCGCCCTGCATTGGTCAGATGAAGTCTTCCGTATTTTCGGCTACGCGCCGGGTGAAGTCGAGGTGAACCGCGCCAACTTCCTTCGGGCCGTTCATCCTGATGATCGTGCGTTGATCCGCCATACCATCACTCATGCCATCTCCAGCCGCAGCGACTATACCTTGGAGCACCGCGTCATTCTGCCGAATGGCGAGATCCGCCACGTTTATGAAAACGCGCAGGTGTTCACCGATGAGAAAACGGGCTCTTTACAAAAGATGGTCGGCATCGTGCATGACATCACGGATCGGTTGCGCGCGCAAGAAGCCCTGACCAAGAGCGAGGAGCGTTACCGCCGTATCGTAGAGCTGGCTCAGGAAGGCATCTGGATGATGGATGCGGAAGGAAGAACTACCTTCGTGAACATGCGGATGACCGAAATTCTGGGCTATACTCAGGACGAAATGCTGGAGCGCTCCTTCACAGATTTCATGGACGCACAGGCTCAGGGAGAAGCAGAATACTACCTGGCCAGACGGCGAGAGGGCATCGAAGAGCAGTTGGATTTCCGTTTCCAAAATAAGAATGGATCTGACGTGTGGACGATTACTTCCACCTGTCCGATGCTGAACGAAGCAGGCCATTTTACAGGGGCGTTGGCTCTGATCACGGATATTACCGAACGAAAAAAGGCCGAGGAAAAGATCCGGCAATCACTCCGTGAAAAAGATGTGCTGCTAAAAGAAATTCACCATCGCGTGAAGAATAATCTTCAGGTCATCTCCAGTCTGTTGGCGCTAAGAGTGGATTCCATTCCCGATGCGAACACCCGCGAAGTCTTGCTCGAAAGCCAGCAACGAATCCGCTCAATGTCGATGATTCACGAGCACTTCTACCAGTCGAACAATCTGGCGAAGGTTGATTTTGGAGATTACTTGCAAAGCTTGGTGGACTTCCTGCATCGTAGCTACGTCATTACCGCTGGCCGCGTAAATCTTTCAATACAAGTCGATCAGGATGTCAGACTTAACATGGAGACGGCCGTGCCGCTTGGGCTGATGGTCAACGAACTCGTCAGCAATGCTTTCAAGCACTCATTCAAGCGTGGTGAAGGCCTGCTCAGTGTCTCTCTTCGGCGGGAAACCACTGAGAGCTACAGCCTCACCATCACCGATGACGGCCCCGGCCTTCCGGAGGGCTTTGACCTCTCTAAAACAGACTCATTGGGCATGCGCCTCGTGGAAACTTTCACCCGCCAGCTCAAAGGAAATCTGACCATCAGCAGGGAGCAGGGACTGGGATTCCGACTGGACTTTAAAGAACTTTTTTATGCCGAACGAAACTGAACAAGTGAACAAGACACGAATCCTAGTGGTCGAGGACGAAGGCGTCGTCGCTATGGATTTGAAACGACGCTTGGAGAAACAAGGGTTGTGTGTCGTAGGCATCGCGGACAGTTGTGATGAGGCCCTCAAACTGCTTCAGGAAACCACGCCTGACGTGGTGCTCATGGACATCATCATTCAGGGGAGCAAGGATGGCATCGCCACCGCGCTAGAAATGCGGGCGCTCCAAGACATTCCCGTGGTCTTCCTCACCGCCAACTCTGATCCGACGACGATCCGTCGTGCGAAGGAAACGCTTCCCTATGGGTATCTGATCAAGCCCTTTGAAGAACGTGAGTTGGTCGCCACCATTGAGATGGCGGTTTATCGGCATCAAATCGAAGCCCAGCAACGTCTCTACGGCAGAGCCATCGCTGCCTCCTCATCTGCCATTCTGGTAACGGACGCAAGGAGAGCGGACCATCCTATCATCTTCTGTAATCCAGCCTTCGAGCGGATGACCGGCTATCTCTCGGCGGAGGTCATCGGGAAGAATTGTCGCTTCCTTCAAGGGCCAGATACCGACCAGCAGACACTTGCTACGATCCGCGAGGCTCTTCAGAAAAGTGTCGGCTGTAACGTCACACTTCTGAACTACCGCAAAGATGGGGTGCCCTTCTGGAGTGAGCTATTGATCTCGCCTGTCCGCAATGCCGCTGGCCAACTCACCCACTATGTCGCCATCGCAAATGATGTGACAGCGCAACGCCAGTCCAAGGAACAGATCAAGGAATTGACGGCGCTTTTGGACAAAGCTCAAGACGCCATCATGGTTAGTGATGCGGATGACAACATCCTTTACTGGAACACGGGGGCAGAGAAGATTTACGGTTGGTCTTCAGCCGAAGCCATTGGCCAGAATGCGGCGAAGCTTCTCTTCAAGGAAGAGCCCGCCGAACGTCGCGAAGCAAGGCGTCTCGTCATTGAACATGGGGAGTGGACAGGTGAACTCCGCCAACAGGATCGGAATGGTAAACCTGTGCTCGTAGAGAGCCGCTGGACCTTACTCGATGACAGTCTTGGCAAGCCTAAAGCAAAACTGGTCATCAATACCGACATCACGGAACGGAGGGAGTTAGAGTCCCGACTTTTTCGTATGCAGCGGATGGACAGTATCGGCACCCTAGCTAGTGGAGTAGCCCATGATTTGAACAATGTCCTCAATCCCATCATCATGGGCTTGGAACTTTTGGGCCTGCGACTCAACGACGAAAAGAGCCAGCAAATCATCGCGACCCTGCAATCCAGCGCGAAGCATGGTGCGGACATTGTGAGGAAAATCCTAGCTTTCACACACGGTAACGAAGGTGAGCGCGTGCTCGTTTCTATGCATCATCTCATTTGTGAGCAGGAACGCATCTGCCGGGATATTTTCTATCGAACCATTCAAGTTCGGACCAAACTTCGCGAGGATCTATGGGGTGTAATGGGAGATACCACGCAGCTTCATCAGGTTCTCATGAACCTCTGCGTCAACGCCAGAGATGCGATGCCAAACGGCGGCACCATGACGATTGAGGCCACGAATCTCTTGCTGGAAGACAGCCACTTACAAACACAACCTGGAATACGAAGCGGCCCTTTTGTGCTCATCACCGTATCTGATACCGGCATGGGCATCAGCGAACAGACGATGGATAAAATCTTTGATCCATTCTTCACTACCAAAGAAGTGGGCAAAGGAACGGGCTTGGGCCTTTCTACAGTTTTGGGTATCGTTCGTGGCCACAATGGCTTCGTGGACGCTTACAGCCAGGTTGGAGCCGGAGCCCAGTTCAGGGTCTATCTTCCAGCGGCCCCTCTCGCGGTTTCCACCAAGACACCAGTTCCTGTATCAAACATCCCTTCAGGTCATGGCGAATGCATCCTGCTAGTCGATGATGAGAAGACCTTGTGCGACATCGCCAAAAGCACGCTTGAAGCCTATGGCTACACGGTCCTTACCGCGAATGATGGCACTGAGGCCGTGGGCATCATGGCTCAGCGAAACGATGTCATCGCAGTTATTACGGACATGTCCATGCCCTTCATGGATGGACCCGCCACCATTAGAGCCTTACAGCGTATGCAGCCAAACCTTAAGATCATCGCCATGAGCGGTAATTTGGAGAAGGCCCGGATGACAGATCCCACCATCACCTCACAGGTTACTTTTCTACAAAAGCCATTCACAGTCGAAAAACTACTTGGAAGATTGAATGATGTGCTCGAAGGAACATCTGCGAGTGCGACCCTGAGCAGTTGAGGTTAACTGCATCAGACACCAACGTATCGAAAACCATTACACCACCCGCATTCCTGCTGGGAAAAGCATTAACAAGATGGAGAACGACGACAATCGGGATAATACACTGCCACTTAATTCTGCTGCCGGAGGGAGACTCAGCTTCATCGTATGTAGGAATAGCCAAGGCGCTGAAGTTCGAGGGACTCTTCATAGGTTGACACGCTATCTGGTCGTTTTTGAGGTCTATAACCCTTACAGCATCGTCCAGCTTTCAGAAGTGCTAAATGATTTCAGGGTCATGATGAATGACCGCATGGTTTATTCTGGCAGAGCCGTAATCGCTAACCTCGTAAACACAGGCATTATGCTCATCTGCGAAGCGTCCATAACAGAAGAGGGCTGGATCGACGTTGATGTTTTTTCACCGACGCATAACAAGAACCGTCTTCTGGCTGATTTTTCTGACTTCCTACGAGAAACAGAAAAGACTTACCGTGTTGCCCCAGATTTCAAAGTGATCGTTGCTGACATGCAAACTCTTCTCTCAGACCTCCGGCGCTGGATGGAGCAGGTAGAACTGGGCGTCAGATCACTGCCCACAGGGGATCGCCAACATGCTGAACGTGAACTGCTCATGCAGATGGAAGAGCCGGTTATGCCAGCCATCATGCCTCTGATGAAGCGGTTCGAGGAATCCGCAGCCAGCATCCCTTTGGAACAGCAGCCGGTGCACCGCAGCTACAGCAAACGCCAGCTTCATCCACTGTTACTATGCTCACCCTTTGTCTATCGTATCTATCACAAGCCGCTTGGGTATGCTGGCGATTATGAGATGGTGAATATGATGCTGCGTGATCCCTACGAAGGGAGCTCGATCTTTGCTAAAATGCTCAATAAGCTCCATCTGCAAAATCCCCCCGTCGTAGCCCACCGTAACCGCATCACATATTTGGTAGAGAATCTTAAGAACGAGACGGCAAGAGCGACACAAGAGAACCGTGTAGCACGAATCTATAACTTGGGGTGTGGCCCAGCCCAAGAAATTCAGAATTTCATTACCAACGAACCTCTGTGTGATTCGGCAGACTTTCTACTGTTGGATTTCAATGATGAAACCATCATGCACACGACCCGGATTCTGGAAGACCTGAGAGGCCGTCACAGGCGGCGCACTGGGCTGCGTATAGAAAAGAAATCTGTGCATCAAGTGCTCAAAGATTCAGGCTCTTCATCGGCATCTGCTAAACAGGGCGCTTTCGACGTGGTTTACTGTGCAGGTCTTTTTGACTATCTTTCTGACAGGATATGCCGTCGCCTATTGGAGATATTCTATGACCTCCTTGCTCCGGGCGGCCTGCTGATAGCTACCAATGTGCACCCAAGAAACTCTTGGCGGAATTGGATGGAGTTTCTCGGTGAGTGGCATTTAGTCTATCGGGACGAGGAGCAATTCATGAAGCTTGCTCCAGAGAAAGCACCCATTGGTGCTTGCGTCGTGAAGGCTGACCCATCGGGTGTTAATATCTTCCTTGAAGTTCGCAAGCCTGTCGATGTCTGAGTCAACTACAGTTCTAGACAGTAACCTGCTCCAAAAATTTCAGGCCTATGAGCGTGAAATCCGAGTCCGCAATTATAGGATTTGCGCGGTATTGGCAGCGATCTTCATGGTCTTGGGATCGTCCTTGGACTTCGTGGTTTATGGTCAGCAGGGTTTGGTTGGTTTCTTTGGCTTACGCGTCTTTTCTGCTCTTGCTCTCCTTTTCCTATGGAGCCTATTACTGACGCGATGGGGTATGAAGAGAAACCGGCTAGTGGGGCTTTGCATCTCACTACCCCCTATCACTTCCATTGCTTGGATGATCTATGTCAAAGAAGGTGCGGATTCCCCTTATTATGCGGGGTTAAATTTAGTCATGCTTGGTGCCGCGATCCTTATGCGCTGGCCCCTCACAGACAGCATCATCGTTGTGATCCTGACGCTTGTTTCATATCTGATCGCCTGCTATACCCATGCACAAATCGTCAATGTTCATATCTTCTTTAACAACCTCTATTTCCTGATCGTCACTGGCGTAATGACCACTGTCGGCACATGGTTCTACAACCAGATACGCCTTTCAGAATTCATCCTTCGTAACGATCTGGACATCAACAGTGCCGAGTTGGAACTGGCCAACGCCCGTCTTGAAGACACCAATCAACAACTGCGCGAACTTGATGAAGTGAAGAATCGTTTCTTTGCCAATATCAGCCATGAACTGCGCACGCCTTTGACGCTACTCATTGCTCCGATCGAAGCCCTCATCAATCGTTCAGAAGACATGAGTTCCGAGGAGAAGCAGGATCTTTTCAGCACCATGCAGGCCAATGCAATGAGGCTCCTGAAGCTCATCAATGACTTGTTGGATTTGGTGCGTTTAGAGTCAGGACGGGCCCAGGTTCGCCATCAGCGCATGAACTTGGAAGAATTCATGTTGGGGCTTTCAAACGCGGTCAAAACCATCGTCCACGACAAGCACATCCACATGAACACCCATGTGGAGAGAGCGCTGGGGCTAGTCATGGCAGACTCAGAAAAACTCGAACGCATCTGCCTGAACCTTTTGTTCAACGCCATCAAGTTTACTGCCGCTGGCGGAAAAGTAGATTTCATTGCTTCAAAGCAAGAGGGCTGGCTCGTGATCGAAGTCAAAGATTCAGGCATGGGGATACCTGCGGAGCAACTGCCGCATATCTTCAATCGCTTCTGGCAGGCGGATACCTCTTCGCAGCGTAAGTTCCAAGGCATAGGGATCGGCTTGGCGCTGGTAAAAGAACTCGCGGAAGTCCAGGGCGGCAGCGTCAGTGTCACGAGTGAAGTAGGCAAAGGCACCGTGATGTCCGTTAAACTGCCCTTCGAACAAGCCGAGTCCGAGCTAACGATCCAAGAGCCTGAGGAAGCCAATCAACCTTCTTCTTCCTCAGGCGAAGAATGGATAGGCGAGCTTTATCGCCGTGCTGAACTGTTTCCAGCCATCACCTCTCTTCATGCCAGCATGAGGCCAACAGAGACTGGATTCGGCCTTGGCAAAAGGCCTAAACTTCTCATTGCCGATGATGAGCCGGACATGCTCCGTTTCTTGCGCAGCCAGTTAAGCGCCAACTTTGACATCTTGGAAGCCGTTGATGGCCAACAAGCCGTGGAAAAGGCCTGCCAATTCCTTCCTGACATCATTCTCTCAGACATGATGATGCCGGAGAAGGATGGCTTACAGGTTTGTCGTGAGTTGCGTGATCGAACCTCAACACGAATCATCCCCATCGTCCTTCTCACCGCTCGGGCAGATGAGAGGACCAAGATTGAATGTCTTGCGGCAGGGGCCAGTGATTTCCTCTCCAAGCCCTTCTCGATGACTGAAGTCTCCGTGCGACTTAAGAACCTCGTGGAGTCACACCAGTATCAAAGAGAATTAACTATCCAAAAGCACCAGCTTGAAGCCGCACTCGATCAGGTCAAAGAGACCGAATCTCTGCTGGTTAGAAATGAGAAACTGGCCTCGCTGGGCCGGATGAGCGCCGGTCTGATTCATGAGATCAACAACCCGCTGAACTACGTGAGCCAAGGTCTTCAGTTGATGAAGAGAGTGACCACGCTGCTTCCTGATGAAGAACAGCCTGATTTCGCCGATACGCTCAAGGATGTTCAAGACGGTGTTAACCGCGTTGTTCGCATCATATCAGACTTGCGCGGATTTACCCGTGTCACCAACGAGACGAATCAGGTATTTGAGATCAAGACTGTCATCGAGACTGCTATGCGCTTCTTCGCCCATGCCTGGAAAGATGGGGTGAAGCATAGCGTGAGTATTCCCAGCGACTTGAACGTCAAGGGTGATAGCAACCACTTTGTTCAAGTCATTATCAACCTCGTTCAGAACGCGCTAGATGCGATGAGCACAAAAAAATACGCTGAAGGTGAAAGCCCTTTCATTGGCATCACCGCTGAATCGCATGAGATCGG
>JANYJH010000236.1 GCA_025361865.1 Phragmitibacter sp. | reverse complement strand
TTAATTCGCATCGGTTAAACTTCCACAGGCATCGTAAGGTAGCTCACCGCAACTAGCGGCAAGCTGATGAAGGGTGGGCGCGTGGCCGACTATTTTTCGCGTTGCAGCGACATCTGGATCACGCCGCAACCAACCAGCTCGGCGGTGAGCGTAAGTCCGAGTGTGCTTGCGCAGCTTTGCGCCAGCGAGAGCCCGAGGCCCGCATGTGATGCATCAATGCGAGCGGCATACTTCGCCACAGCCGTTCAAACAGATGGGGGATGTTCTCGGCGGTGAACATTGGGGCTGCGTTGGACACTTCGAGTAGGCGATCTGGAAAGTGTTACCTTGATGTTCGACGGCGCATAAGGATGCGCATAGTTTGAATGAAGAGTGGATTTTGACCGCGAAGCTACTCACGAATCATGAGAGGAACATGAGGAACGTGCAACAGCAGGCTGACTGTGAAGCAAGCCGCACAACCCAATTCTCGTCGAAAAGACTGCTGCCGACACGACAGCTTCCCACGGACACGCTTGGAGTGGTCGGTAGGCCGCGCTTGTTGGGGAATGGGATTCCTAAGCAGCGATCTTGGATCAGCACACGCTGCACCTGCACTGATGGGTGACGACTTCTCGCCGTGATAGCGAGTGATCGTGTCCATGATGATCAAATACTGAACTCAGGCGCGGCCTTTTTCTTCTTCGCGTTCTTGTCCATGATCTCCAGACCCGCTTCTTTCGTCACCACCAGAGAATTCGGCGGGATGCTGTGCATGAGGAAGACGTTCGCGCCGATGGTGCTGCCTTCACCTATCGTGGTCTCACCGCCGAGGATGGTGGAATTGGGATAGATGGTGACGTGATCCTCCACGTTCGGATGACGCTTCGTGCCCTTGATGAGCTGGCCGCTGTCGTCCTTCGCAAAGCTTCGCGCGCCCAGCGTGACGCCGTGATAGAGCTTCACATGGTTGCCGATCTTGCAGGTCTCGCCAATGACGACGCCGGTTCCGTGATCAATGAAGAAGTGCGTGCCGATGGAGGCACCGGGATGGATGTCTATGCCGGTGCGCGCGTGCGCCCATTCGGTCATCATTCTCGGGATGATCAGCGCGCCCTCTTTGTAAAGGCGATGCGCGAGGCGTTGGATCGCGATGGCTTCAACGAAGGGAAACGAAAGGATGATCTCCTCCTGTAATCTCACTGAGGGATCACCATCGAGCGCGGCTTCCACATCGTGCTTCAGGAGTTCACGCACCGCCGGAATGGCGCGCACGAACTTCTTCATGATGGGCACCGTCTTGCCCGTCGGGGTCTTGGGATCGCCGATGCGCACACTCTTGCGAACCTGTTCCTGTAAGCGTCGGACGACTGACAACATACGTTCCGCAGTCACTTGCGCGAGCGTCCCATCAACGAGCGCGTCAGTGTCATGGAAGCCCGGAAAGAGGAGCTGAAGCAAGTCTTCGCAAATCTTGCTGACTGCGCCTTTGGAAGGCAGATTCGTAGAGCTGTGTTCATTGAACCCACCAAAACGTTCATAAGAGGCGAGCAACTCAGGGAGGTGCCAGTCACTAAAGGCGAGCGTGGGGTTCTGAGATCGGGCGGACATGGTTAGGCTTTCTGATTCCAAGGAGCCTTTGCAATGAGAAGGCCCATGCCGCACCAGTCGGTGATGCCCGCAAAGATGAGCCCTGCACCGATGAAGCCGGAGAGGCCGTAGAAAACAGGATTCAAAAACGTGCCGAGCAGCACCCCCGTGAGCACTAAGGAACCCGCCGCTATGCGCACCTGACGCTCCAAGCTGATGACTTTCACAGCGCTCCTATTCACAGGCAATCCAGCCTCGATCCACGCCAGCGTTCCGCCTTCCACCACCAGCGCTGCGCTATGGCCTACTGCCGCCAACTGCTCTGCGGCTTTGGTTGCTCGCTGACCTGAGCGGCACAGCAGATAGACAGGTTTATCCTTCGCCACCGCACCTGCATTGAACCCGTCCAGCGGCTCATTGCGAGCCTGGGGCACATGCATTTTCAGCGAACTCCACGGGCGTGCGCACGTCGATGATGTTAAGATCGGATTGCTGACCGATGAGGGCCTGGAGAGCTTGCGGAGTGATGGTTTGCATGATGGTTAATGACGGGGCATTTGATGAAGCGCTGAGACGAGAGCCTCTACTTCGTCAATCGTGTTATAAAACGCAAGCGATGGTCTGACCGTTGTCTCTTGGCCGAAGTGACGTTGCGCGGGCAAGGCACAGTGATGCCCCGCACGGACGGCAATCCCCTGCTTATCCAGATGACGCGCGATGGAATCGTTGGAAATGCCGGGAATAATGAAGGACAAGACGCTGGCCTTATTCGCTGCGGTGCCGATGGGCCTCA